>NZ_JBYCKU010000036.1:0-82603 GCF_057473545.1 Acidithiobacillus sp. TH-A67 | reverse complement strand
ACTTTCAGCTACATCCCCGGAGCCCGGGTGGAGATGGGCCTGATTCGCGCTCCGAGTAGCGAAGGCGCCATGCAGGGCTTTATGAGTTATAATTATGTCATCAGCGCGACGGTCATCAACCAGTTGATGGACCAGCCCATGCTGAATTCCGCCTACATCAGCAAAGATAGCCCCGCCGGCTACCTGATTCCCGGCACGGAAAAACTGGGCGTCAATGGCTATCGCTACCCCGGCGCCATGGTCTTTGACTGGTTTCGCAACGGCCCCTGGGAGTTCACCTACGGTGCCATGGTCGGCATGTACGGTACCGTCGCCGCAGGCAACCAATCGAACGAGCCTATGGAAGCGGTGCGCTTGCAAGAAGCGTATATCCTTGGCGGGAAAGGACCGTTCCGCAGCGATATTCAGGGTGGCATCTGGTATCAGCACGCCGTGCCCCGTTTTGATGGCACGAATTATGACATGAACCGCTATGGTGTCGACTTGCAATACCTGCAGGGATACATGCATCGCTGGGGTCGGCAGTTTCGTTTTGAATATATGCGCGGCAACGGTTGGATCGATGCACCTGCAGCCTTCAACAAGGCCGATCTGAAAAAGGCAGCACTGTACCAAACCCAGTTGTATCCGGGCATTGGCAACAAGGCTTGGGGGTATATGGTGGAAGGCGGACTTTTCCTGACCAAAAACATTGAAGTAAATCTGCGGTACGATTACTACAACCGCCTGCCCAACAATCCTGCCCAAAACCGGATTTTCAAGACCTATGCGCTGGGTTTGCAATACCATTTCACACCATTGACCAAGGTGATGGCGGGATATTATTTCCGCACGCTGGATGTTCCCCATCCGAACGCCACCAGTGAGAGCGTAGCCAGCGCTGTCGATAATGTCTTTGCTCTGCAAGCAATGATTGCTTTCTAACGTTATAAGGAGCCCCAAAATGCGTCACTCTTCGCTATTCCGCCACGTTCTCTTTACGCTTGGCATTCCGCTATTCCTCGTGCTCGGGACAAGTCCAGCCTGGGCCAATGTGTCGATGCTGCACGATTTCAATTACAGTAAACCGAGCTTCACACATGACCACCCCTTCGCCAAAGCCAAAGTAGTACTGCAGGTCAGTCAGGCCGAACCCGCGCGCTGGAACCTGACACTCAACAATGCGCAGAATTTACTCAATTATTTTGGGCAGGAGCAGGTGCAGATCGTCGTCGTGGCCTTTGGTCCCGGCATCAAGATGTACCTGCCGAAAAACAAGGGAATCGCGGACCGCATTGCTGCCATCAACGCCGAGGGGGTGGAATTTGATGTCTGTCACAACAGCATGGAGGCGTTCAAAAAGAAGACCGGTCACCTGCCTCCCCTCGACCCGTCAGTAGTCATCGTTCCGGCGGGAATCGTGCGCATCATGCAACTGGAGTCGCACGGCTTTGACTATGTAAAACCATAATTTCAGGCTTTCTCAGCCCGCTTGAGGTGGTCGATATCTGACCACCTTTTTTAGGTCAAGGTTTACTGTCGCGGCCGATACCATATTTGAGACGACGTGCGGGCAGGTACCAGAGAAGCCCATCGATGAACATCAGACATCCTGCGCCAATGAGAACATAGTCGGTAAAACTATAGGCGCTGGCATTCAGCAGCTTGTGCATGGCAATGCCCAGGCCGACGAAGGAAACACCCGTACGAATCAGGGACAACCCCGTTCTGGCTCTAGCGTAGGAGGTACGATGGCTGGCCGCGATAGTCCGTTGCGCGGCGAGGATATTGCGTTCTCGCGCCAGATGGGTGCGTTCCTTACTCGCGGGCACCGGACGCAACACCGAACAGTAGTTGGGAATTGCGGCAGCGAGCTTGGCAAGCGCCGATTGGTCCTCGGCTTCCATGGGCGCTTCGGGGAGATGATAACGCTCGGTAAAGCGGATATTTTGCGTGGTGATATCGATCAGCGCGCGTTGGCACGGCAAGTCCATACGCGCTCGTCGCACCTGGAGATAATCAAGCAATCCGAAACCGGCCAGCACCGCACCCGAGAGCAAGATGGGCAAGTGGTAGGGAGCCAGAAACGAGTGCGGAAAATGCGAGACTACACTGGATATGGCCACCAGGGTCAAGCCCCAGCGCAGGAGCTTCATTGATGTCCGCGCGCGGGCATGGGCCGTACGATGTGCCGCCAGCTTGGTGCGCCAATGCGCCATGGTGTTGCGCCAGTAGGCAAGCCCCGTGCGTTCGATGCCGATGAGAAACGATGCTTCGGCATGCAGGTAGTCCTGGATATACCAGCGGATGTCTTCGCGTAGGGCAACACGAAACTCGTAGTGCGGCGCGAGAATGAGTCGCCGTACCTCTTCTCGCATCGCTTCATTGCTGGGATCGGCTGCGGCAATGATGACCGTGTCGTCGACGCGCCGCAGCGGAAACCAGAGATTCATTCGCAGTAGCTTGGCATCCAGGCCTGCGAAGAGCTCGGTAGGGATCGGCAAGCGCTCGTCGTATTGCGCGAAGGCGCAGCCGTAACGCTTTGCCAGCGCAGTCAGCAAATCGCAACGCGCTACGGCAAAGTCCCTCAGCAGAACGCGCTCCAGCTCGATGCCACGCCAAGCCGCCTGACGCTTTGCCTCCATCAATTCCGCAGTGGTGAGAACACCGCTATCGAGCAGGGCATCATAGATGCGTAAGTCGTCACTCACGGTAGAGCTCTCGCTTCCAGGCGCTGCGCGGCAGACTGTAGTCTGCATCAGCGATTTCGAAGTCGTTGTCGACGTAGGCAGAGCGACGTTTGATCCGCTCCGCGGGGAGGTACCAGAGTAAACCATCACCAATCAGATACAGCCCGGCCAAGACCAGGGCAAGGTCGAAGAGCGTCCAGACAATGTCGACGTGGCCGGTAAAGTGAAAATACACGAAAAGGCCGGCACCCACGGTCATGACACTGAAGCCGGTACGGATAAAGGCCATGCCGGTGCGCGCCCGCGCCATGATCGTTCGCAGCCGCGACATGGTATTGCGTTTGTCTGCCAGGGTGGTGCGCTCCAGGGCGAGCCCGGTAGTAGCGAAGACGCCAGGCTGAGCCTGCGGCGAGTTGGCCTCTGCCACCGGATCGATGCCCTGCGCATAGAGACAGCGGGAAGGAAAGATTGTGTCCCACGGGCCAACGACATCTCGCTTCTCGGCCACGGCTGCCAGCGCCCTGTTGGCGGCGTGGCGCCCGGGCGCGTACCAGAGGAAGCCTTCGATCAACATCAGCACGCCGATCAGAATGAGGCTCCAGTCGAAGACCGACCAGGGGCCAGCAGGGAATTTACGGATAAAACCAATACCCACGCCGGCAAAAGCGACTCCAGTGCGTGCAAAGGCAAGCCCGGTGCGGGCCTTGGCCATCATCACCCGCAGATAGGCCAATATGGTTCGCTCTTCGGCGAGGTTGGTACGGTCGTTGGCCAGGAAGCGGCGCCGCTCTACTGGCGAGAGGGCATCCCAGTCTTGCCGTAACGCCGTACTACCGGCGACGATGGCGCTGCGCTGAAACGTCATCGCGCCCCCCGGATCGACGACGGCGAGGGCGGTAAATTCCTGTGGCACTGGATAGGGGGGATAGACCTTGATCCGGCGTGACTCGCCCCGTGCCGGAAAATACCACAGCAGGCCATCGACGATGGCGAGGATGCCGAAGAGGAGCAGTGGTATTTCGAAAATCAACAGGTCGCCAGCGCCAAACAGGCGCAGAAACGCAACTGCGATGGTGATGAAGGTGAGTCCCGTGCGCGCCAACGCCAAGCCGGTGCGACTGCGGGCAAACTGTGTCCTCTGCGCTGAATAGCGGGTACGCAACCCGGCCAGATAGGTGCGCACCTTGGCCAGGGGTGTACGCCCGGCATACACGGGGAAATGCTCGTTGAGGTCCGCACTGTTTTCGATCAGACGCACGAGATCCGACGGCGTCGTCACCCGAAAGCGGAGTTCCCGCACCCCCAAAGAGCTGCGGATGTGCTCTATGAGCTGCGGATCTTCCGGGTTGCAAACGATGACTTCAGCGCTGTCATCATCCCAGCGGATGGGCAACCATAATTCGTCGCGCAGTGAATCGACATTCAGTCGGCGCAAAATGGCGGCGGAAGCGGTCAGCGATTCGTCGTACTCGACCGTGGGCCAGTCATAGCGAGCAGACAGCTCCTGGAGTTGCAGATCTTTTTCTTGTACTTGTGCGTTAATCGTCGTACCTCAAATTCTTACCAAACAACGTGTGCCTGTGGCCTGATCCGGCCCAGAAAACGCTGGCATGCGGTTCCCTCAGCTAATTATTATGGTACACAAAACAGGAGCTTTCTGACCAACAACAGCGTCTGATATGCGATTTAGATTCCTTTATGAGATGGCAGCAGCGTGCAGACCGGGGAAAAGGGTGGACAAGCCATTCGCAAGAAAGGTGACCGCAATGGCGGCCAGGATCAATCCAAAAATCCGCGTCGAGATATTGATTCCGGTTACCCCCATTCTCTGGCTCAGGGGCTCGGCAAGGCGCAGGGCAGCATACGCCACCAGACTGATGATCAGGATATCGACAATCAGCAGGCCGCTAGCCAACCAGCTATCGCTGCGATTGTGGGCGATGATGACGGTAACCATGGTGCCCGGTCCGGCGAGCAGGGGAATGGCCAAGGGTACTACCGCCACCGCCTCCTTCTGCATACCCTCTGCCGCCTCTTCCGGGGTATGCTTGTACCGTCCCCCCGACTTGGCCTGCAGCATATTGAACGCGAGCAACATCAGGATCATCCCACCAGCGACCTGAAAAGCAGCGATGCTGATCCCGAAGAAATGCAGGATGTATTCCCCCAGAAAGGCAGAAATCAGGAGCACCACCGCCACCGCACGCGCCGCCATCTTGGCGGTCTGCAGGCGTTGCTCTGGACTCTCATCGTTGGTGAGGGCGATGAAGATGGGAACCGCTCCAATGGGATTGAGAATTGCGAGCAGTGCGATGAGGGTGCGCAACGCGCCATGGATGTCAGCGCCAAGCAAATCTGTGTACCTCGAAAACGACGAGAAAGAATGTGGCGGGCAGATGGTACTCCCTTGCATTGGCAAGAGCGAGTACATATTTATAATATGCTGATTGGTACAGGAAAGGAGTAGCATCGATGCCAACTTATGAATATGTATGCAAGGAATGCGGGCATCAGCTCAGCGCTGAGCAAAAAATGTCTGACCCGCGCCTGGTAGATTGTCCGGCCTGCGGCAAGCCTGGATTGGAGCGGCAGCTCAGCGCTGGCGGTTTTGCCCTGAAGGGCAGCGGCTGGTACGAAACAGATTTCAAGGGTTCCAGCAAAACGACCAAGAGCGAGGAGGGCGGCACCAGCGCGGCACCTCCTTGCGCGGGCGGCGCCTGCGCCTGTCATTGACGTAGGGCGTCGGGAGCGACACCATTAGCGGGCCCGGTCGGGCCCTCATTTTTTTGCCAGGATACACCCTATGCGCAGTCATTATTGTCACCAGGTCACAGAACAACAAATCGGCGAGTCGGTCACCCTTTGCGCTTGGGTACAACGGCGGCGCGACCACGGCGGAGTGATCTTTCTCGATCTGCGCGATCGTGAGGGTCTGGTGCAGGTGGTGGTCGATCCCGATCGCCCAGCGGCCTTTGCCAGCGCCGAAGACTGTCGCTCGGAATTTGTCGTGCGGGTGGTCGGTAAGGTGCGGGCGCGCCCTGCTGGGACGGAAAATCCGCAGCTGCCCAGCGGCAAGGTGGAGATTCTAGCGCAGGAAATCGAAATTTTGAGCCGCTCCGATGCCCTGCCCTTTCCTCTGGATGAAGAGGGCATCAGCGAGAACCTGCGTCTGCAATATCGCTATCTCGATCTGCGACGACCGCAGATGCTGCACAATCTGCGCCTGCGCCATCAGATCACGCGCTACGTGCGCAATTACCTTGATGCAGCCGGCTGTATCGATGTGGAAACCCCGGTACTGACGCGCTCCACGCCCGAGGGTGCGCGCGACTATCTAGTACCCTCGCGCACCTACCCGGGGGAATTCTTCGCCCTGCCGCAAAGCCCGCAACTCTTCAAACAGCTGTTGATGGTGGCGGGATTTGATCGCTACTACCAGATTACCAAGTGTTTCCGTGACGAGGATTTGCGCGCTGATCGGCAACCGGAGTTTACGCAGATCGACATCGAGCTGTCTTTCGTCGAAGAGAAAGACGTCATGGCTCTGGCTGAGCCAATGATTCGCGGCTTATTCCGTGACGTCTTGCAGACAGAATTGCCAGACCCCTTCCCACACATGACCTATGGCGAGGCCATGCAGCGTTTTGGCGTGGATCGCCCCGACCTGCGCAACCCGCTGGAGCTCACCGAGCTGACCGATCTGATGCGCAGTGTCGAATTCAAGGTCTTTCGCGCTGCTGCCGATGCACCGCGTGGCCGCGTGGCCTGCCTGCGGGTGCCCGGTGGGGCGAGTCTCAGCCGGGCACAGATCGATGGCTACACCGAGTTTGTCTCCATCTATGGCGCCAAGGGGTTGGCCTGGATCAAGGTCAATGATCTGGCTTCGGGGGCCGCGGGCCTGCAGTCGCCCATCGTCAAATTCCTGCCTGAACCCGTATTGCAAGAGATCCTGCAGCGTAGTGGCGCCGAGGATGGCGACATCCTCTTCTTTGGGGCCGACCACGCCAAGATCGTCAACGAGGCCCTGGGTAACCTGCGCAACCGCGTCGGGGCGGATCTCGGGCTCGTACAGGCAGGATGGAAACCAGTCTGGATCACCGACTTTCCGATGTTCGAGTTTGACGAGAAAGAGGAGCGCTGGAGCTCCACCCATCACCCCTTTACCGCGCCCCAGTCCACCGATCTGGCAACACTGCGAACGGATCCGGAACACGCCCTCGCTCGCGCCTATGATCTGGTACTGAACGGTAACGAGATTGGTGGCGGGAGCATTCGCATCCATCGTGAGGAGGTGCAAAAGGAGGTCTTCGCGGCTCTGGGAATCGGACCCGAGGAAGCGCAGGACAAGTTCGCCTTTCTGCTCGATGCATTACGCTTTGGTGCACCACCCCATGGCGGCATGGCCTTCGGACTCGATCGCCTGGTGATGTTGATGAGTGGCAGTGATAGCATTCGCGACGTCATCGCTTTCCCCAAGACGCAAAAGGCGGGTTGCCTGCTCACCGCAGCACCCAGTCCAGTGGCCGACCGCCAGTTGCGGGAGCTTGGTATCCGGCTCCGGCCGGGAGTGGGAGATGGACTACAAAATCCCTAAGTCAGTACTCGTTCTTGTTCATACCGCAACCCAAGTGCTGCTGCTGGAACGAGTACGGCCTCAAGGTTTTTGGCAGTCGGTCACCGGCAGCCTCGAAGCGGGAGAAAACTGGCAACAAGCGGCAGAGCGGGAGCTGCGCGAGGAAACCGGTTTTGCCGCCACGGGTCTGATCGACACCGGCGTGCGTAACCGTTTTCCCATCGTTCCGCCCTGGTCGGAGCGCTATGCGCCAGGAGTAAAAGAAAACGAGGAGCGAATCTTCACTCTCTGTCTGGCAAGGACGGAAACGCCACGCCTGCGGCCGGAGGAGCATTGCGCCTTTGCTTGGCTATCCCCCACCGAAGCGGCGGAACGCTGCGGTTCGTGGACCAACCGCAACGCCATCGTTCGACTCTTTGGTAATCTTGACGCCGGGCGTGTAGCCTCTTAGCTTGGTAGTGTTAGTGCGGATGATCGGACGGGGGTGGCAATGACGGTCGACACGGTGCAATTTCGCGGACGCAACGAAGCGGCGGAGGTCGATACCCGAATTCGCGTCGCCAAGGCGGCGCTGGGCAAGCGTGCCGTCATCCTCGGGCACCACTACCAGCGCGAGGAAGTATATCGCCATGCCGACTTTCATGGCGATTCCCTGCAACTATCGCGGGCAGCCGCCGAGCTGGATGCCGAATATATTGTGTTTTGCGGGGTCCATTTCATGGCTGAGGTGGCGGACATTCTCAGCCGCCCCGAGCAGAAAAGCATCCTGCCCGACCTACAGGCGGGCTGTGCCATGGCCGACATGGCAAGTATCGAGCAGGTGGAGCGCGCCTGGGAGGAACTGCGCACCGTGCTTGATCCCGATGCGGAGATCACCCCCGTCACCTATGTCAATTCCAGCGCCGAAATCAAGGCCTTCTGTGGGCGCCATGGTGGCACGGTCTGCACCTCATCCAATGCTTGCAAGATCCTGGACTGGGGCTTCCACCAGCGTCCCAAGGCCTTTTTTTTCCCCGATCAGCATCTGGGGCGCTGGAGTGGACATCAATTGGGCATTCCCTTGCGAAAGATGCCGGTCTGGGATCCCGCGCTGCCTCTGGGAGGGCTCTCTCCCGAGGAGATTCGCCAGGCGAATATCCTGCTCTGGAAAGGGCACTGCTCAGTACATCAGATGTTCCAGCCCATTCATATCGAACGCTGGCGCGCCGCACACCCCCAGGGCAAGGTCATCGCCCACCCGGAGGCCGCCTTTGAGGTCTGTTCCATGGCCGATGCCGTCGGCTCCACGGATTTCATCCTGAAAACCGTGAAGGCCGCGGAACCCGGCAGCGAGTGGCTGGTGGGTACGGAAATCAACCTCGTCACCCGTCTGGCGGAAGAGGTGCGCCCCGAGGGGAAGACAGTGGAATTCATGTCGCCCATGGTCTGCATGTGCTCGACCATGTTT
This sequence comes from Acidithiobacillus sp. TH-A67, assembly GCF_057473545.1. Classification (NCBI taxonomy): domain Bacteria; kingdom Pseudomonadati; phylum Pseudomonadota; class Acidithiobacillia; order Acidithiobacillales; family Acidithiobacillaceae; genus Acidithiobacillus; species Acidithiobacillus sp. TH-A67. The sequence continues at coordinate 73,914 of NZ_JBYCKU010000036.1, read as the reverse complement.
CGCATCGACCCGGAGCAGTTGGCGCTGACGCTGGAGGAATTGGTCGCCGGTCGCGAGCGCAATGTCATTCGCGTAGCCGAACAGACCGCCGCAGAGGCACGCGTCGCCCTGCAACGCATGCTGGAGCAGTCCTGAGCGCGACGATGCCGGCGGCTGCCGCCGATCAGAGCAGCGACTGGACATTTTCACAACGTGCCGTACATCGGGGAATCCTCTGCTACGCACGACAGTACCAAGGGGGCTATTGGGACGCCAGCACGGTTCCGGTGTCCGGCGCCGCCATCATCGCCTGCAATCACCTTTCGGTGCTTGACCCCCTGCTTCTTATCGCCAGCAATCAGCGCCTGATTTCCTTTCTGGTGGCACAGGAATACTACGATCTCCGCTGGCTGCGCCCGTGGCTGGACCTGAGCGCGTGCATCCCAGTGCGCCGCGATGGTCGCGACCTGCGCGCGCTGCTGCAGGCGCGTCGGCTATTGCAGGCCGGGCGGGTTCTCGGCATTTTTCCCGAAGGCGGCATTGCCCGGGAAGGGATGGAAAAGGGCCTGGCCTGGCTGGTACGTGAGAGCGCGGCGCCGGTCGTCCCCGCCCGCGTCCTGGGGGTGCGTCAGCATTCCTCCGATTGGCAGACCTGGCTGCGGCGCCAGCATCCCGTGCTGCGCTACGGAGTTCCCCTGCATTTTCATCCGGATGCCGATGCCGGCGAGATCCTCGGTGCGACGCGCAGCGCCATCACCACCCTGGCATGACGTTTGCGTGGTATTTGGGCTATCATGCGCGCTATCAGCGAGTTGTGAAGGTTTAGGAGTTGGGTATGTCCGGTCATAGCAAATGGTCCACCATCAAATTCAAGAAGGCACTCAAAGACGCTAAACGAGGCAAGATCTTTACTCGCCTCATTCGCGAAATTACCGTGGCGGCGCGCGCCGGTGGCGGTGACCCGGGCAGCAACTCTCGGCTGCGTCTCGCCCTCGACAAGGCCTATGCGGCCAATATGGCCAAGGATACCGTGGAGCGCGCCGTCAAGCGGGGCACCGGAGAGCTGGAGGGCGTGGACTACGAGGAGGTCACCTATGAGGGCTACGGCCCCGGTGGCGTCGCCATCCTGGTGGAGACCATGACCGACAACAAGGTGCGCACGGTAGCCGAGATTCGCCACATCTTTTCCAAGCGCGGCGGCAATATGGGCAACGCGGGTTCGGTAGCCTATCAATTCAAAAAGCTGGGCTTGATCACCTTCCCTGCCGATGCCGATGAAGACCGTATTCTGGAGGCAGCCCTGGAGTCCGGGGCAGAGGATGTGGTCAACGAGGGAGAACGGATCGCCGTATACACCGCGGCCACCGACCTGCACGCAGTGACCCAGTCACTGACAGACGCCGGTCTACAACCCGAAGATAGCGAAATCACCATGATCCCCGAAAACACCATTGAAGTCAGCGGCGAGGATGCGGAAAAGCTCCTGCGCCTGATCGAGTTTCTGGAAGAAAATGACGACGTGCAGAACGTCTACGCCAATTATGAACTGAGTGAAGAAGAGATGGCACGGCTGGAGGCAGCGGCATCCTGAGGATGCGGTGAGCGACGGAACAAACGCCAGCAACCATGCAACGTATCATCGGCATTGATCCCGGCTCCCTGCGCACTGGCTACGGCATCATCGAGGCTGATTGCGCAGGACGTCTGCGCCATATCACCCACGGCTGCGTCAACGTAAGCGGGCGGCCGTTTCTAGAACGCATTGCCGCCATCCATCGAGGACTGCGGCAGGTACTACGAGATTTCGCGCCGCAAAGCGCTGCCGTAGAACAGGTCTTTCTCGCGCGCAATGCCGATTCTGCGCTAAAGCTTGGGCAGGCGCGCGGCGCGGCGCTGGTCGCCCTCTTGGAGCATGATTTACCGGTCTGTGAATACACGGCGCTGCAGATCAAAAAGGCGACCGTTGGTGGCGGCCATGCCGACAAGACGCAGGTGGAGCACATGGTGCGGCGTCTCCTCGGCGTGCACGAGGCGATCCAGGCCGACGCTGCCGATGCCCTGGCCTGTGCCATCTGCCACGCCCACAGCGCCGGCACGCAACAGTTCTGGCAGTCCCGGGAGATCATCGGGCGATGATCACCAGCCTGCACGGCAAGATCCTGCAGCGCCGCCCACCCTGGCTGTGGCTCGACGTCTCCGGCGTGGGCTACGAAATCGAGATGCCGCTTTCCTGCTTCTACCGACTCCCCGCCGAGGGGAGTCCGTTGCAGGTCTTTACGCATTTTGTCGTGCGTGAAGATGCCCAACTACTCTATGGCTTTCTGACTCTCGACGAGCGCGAACTCTTTCGTCTGCTGATCAAGGTCAATGGCATTGGCGGCAAGGTAGCCCTCGCCTGCCTGGCGGGACTGGAAGTGGGACAGTTGCGCGAGGCATTGCTCCTGGGCGACAAAAGACGGCTCACGGCCATTCCCGGCATTGGGGCCAAAACGGCGGAGCGCATGATCATCGAGTTGCAGGATAAGATCACTGCTGGCGGCACCCCTTTGCAGCCCGGCACGCTGACCAGTGATCCCAAGCAGGAGGCTATCGCTGCCTTGCAGAGCCTGGGTTACAAGGCCATCGAGGCGCAACGGGTAGTCGATGGGATGTCGGGAGAGCTCCCCGTCGAAGAACTGATTCGTCAATCTTTACAAATTCTTGCGCGTCGTTAACGGGAACTTTGTCGACCATGAGTACTCCCAGCGCCATGAACCGAGACCACTTGAGTGCTACCGAGCAATCTGGCGACAAGGTCGATCACGCCCTGCGCCCACGGTTGCTGCAGGAGTATCTGGGGCAGGAACGCCTGCGCGAATCTCTGTCATTGTTCATCGACGCGGCGCGGCAACGACAGGAGGCACTGGACCACGTCCTGCTCTTTGGTCCCCCGGGACTCGGCAAGACGACCCTGGCGCACATCATTGCCCAGGAAATGGGCGCTGGCCTCAAGGTGACCTCTGGCCCGATTCTCGACAAGGCCGGCGATCTGGCCGCCATCCTCACCAATCTGCAACCCCATGATGTGCTCTTTGTCGATGAGATCCATCGCCTCAGCCCGGTAGTGGAAGAAATCCTCTACCCGGCGCTTGAGGATTTTGAACTGGATATCCTAATTGGCGAAGGTCCGGCGGCCCGCTCCATCAAGATCGGCTTGCCGCCTTTCACCTTGATCGGCGCTACCACCCGTGCCGGGCTCCTGTCTTCGCCGCTGCGCGATCGCTTTGGCATCAGTTTTCATTTGGAGTTTTACAGCGTCGAGGAGCTGAGTCGCATCGTCGCACGTTCGGCGGGGATTCTGCAGGTACCTGCGGCCCCGGAAGGCGTGCGTGAAATCGCCGCGCGTGCCCGCGGTACCCCACGGATCGCGAACCGCTTGCTGCGCCGGGTACGCGACTATGCCCAGGTACGCGGCAATGGCACGATCTACCATGCCACCGCCCGCGCCGCCCTAGAGCTGATGGAAGTGGATGAGCACGGCTTTGATCCCCAGGATCGTCGCCTGCTCGGCATCATCATCGAGCGCTTTGGCGGTGGACCGGTGGGGGTGGAGAGCCTGGCCGCAGCGCTGGGCGAGGATCGGGGCACCATCGAAGATGTACTCGAGCCCTTTCTTATCCAGTCCGGCTACCTCATCCGCACGCCCCGTGGCCGCTGCGCAACGGCGCAGAGCTACCTTGCCCTGGGGCTGCCACGACCGGAATCCGGGCAGTCCGGGAGTCTCTTCGATGCGGGCTAGCGCTACGCCACAAGGTCACTTCGCCGTGCGCGTATATTATGAAGATACGGATCACGGCGGCGTGGTGTATCATGCCAATTATTTGCGCTTTATGGAGCGCGCCCGCACGGAAATGTTACGCGAGAGGGGCCTCGAGTTGGACCAATTGGAGCGAGACGATGGCGTGATTTTTGCGGTGCGCCGCGCGCGCCTCGACTTCCGCGCTCCGGCCCGGTTCAATCAGTTGCTGGACATCGAGACCCAAATTGACGAAGTCCGTCCCCTGCGCATGCGCTTTACCCAGCAGGTTGCGCATGCCGGGATGCTGCTTTGCCACGGCGAGGTCGAGGTTGCCTGTCTGACGGCTGCTGATTTTCGCCCCACCCCCATACCCAGGCACGTGCTGCGTGCCTTCTTCCCTGACCAGCCCTGAACACGAGACCCCATGGACACCACTGCCCCAGCCCAACATCTATCCCTCAGCCACCTGATCCTGCATGCCAGTCCGGTCGTGCAGGGTATCCTGCTCTTGTTGCTGATCGCATCCGTTGTATCGTGGTTCGTCATCTTTCAAAAAGGGATGGTGTTCTCCAGCGCACATCGGGCTCTGAAACGCTTTGAAAAACGCTTCTGGAGTGGCGGTGAAATGGCACAGATCTACCAGAATGTGAGTAACAATCCGCAGTTGGAAATGGGCGCCGGAAGCATCTTCTGCGCAGGCTATGAAGAATTTCAGCGACAGCGCAAGGGGCACGCTGGCGATGCCCTGGATGCCGCGCGGCGCGCCATGCGCGGCGCCCAGATCCGCGAGATTGGCCAGCTGGAGAGCAATCTTCCCCTGCTTGCTTCGATTTCTTCCGTAGCCCCCTTCGTGGGCCTCCTCGGCACGGTCTGGGGCATCATGACCACCTTCATGAACATCGGTATGGCACAACAGGCAACTCTGGCAGCGGTGGCACCACCCGTCGCCGAGGCGCTGATCGCGACCCTCGCGGGTCTGTTTGCCGCCATCCCGGCTACTTTTTTCTATAACCGCTTTGTCCATCGCCTCGATGAACTTGATGCCCATTATGAAGTCTTCATGGATGAGTTCACCAACATCCTGCATCGCCAATTGCCTGAGAGCAAAGTATGAGAAGCCGTAAGCGCCGTCGTTTGCTCGCCGAGATGAACGTCGTGCCCTACATCGACGTATCGTTGGTGCTGCTGGTGATTTTCATGCTCTCCGCGCCACTCTTGACCCAGGGTGTCAACGTCAATCTGCCCAAGGGCGTGAGCAAACCCGTGCCGGACAAAATCCCGCCTATCGTCATCTCGGTAGCCAAGGATGGCAAGCTCGACCTCCAGTACAAGGATCAACATCTGAGCCCGCAACTACAAAACCTCGCGAACTCCATAGAAAAGATCGGGGCTGGTAATCCGGCGCAGTTACAGGTGCTGGTCGGTGGCGATGCCCATGCGGACTACGGCAAGGTGATGGCAGTCATGGCGGCCCTGCAGCAGGCAGGCATTTCCCACGTGGGCCTGCTTACCCGACCGGAACGGCATTGAACGAACAACCCCGCATCCTGCCGCTACTGCTGGCCGTCATCCTCAATGTGGCGGTCCTAGTGGCATTGTTCTGGACCTTCCACGTCAATATCCCGGCTGCTGGGCACGCCGCCATGCAGGCGACGCTGGAGAGCACCCTGCCAAGCCCGGCTCCCGCTCCAGCGGCAAAGCCTGCACCCGTCCCCGCACCGGCCCCCAGGCCAGTGCCACAGCCGGCACCAAAACCTGCCCCAGCGCCGATCCCGAGACCTAAGCCGGAGCCAGAGCCCAAGCCAGCGCCGAAGCCTGCGAAGCCCTCGCCCACCCAAGTCGAAAAGCAGGCACGGGAAGCTGCCGCCCAGCTCGCGGCGGAGCGGGCGGCTGCGGAAAAACACGCGGAGGAGCTAGCTGCCCGACGGGCCGCCGAACAAAAAGCCGCAGCGGAGAAAGCTGCGGCGCAAAAGGCGGCCGAACGTGCGGCGGCCAAAGCCGCAGCGCAAAAGGCAGCAGAAGAACGGGCCGCCAAAGAGGCTGCCGAGAAGGCTGCAGCAGAAAAGGCAGCAGCAGCCAGAGCCGCGGCGCGGAAGAAGCAAATGGCCGAGGAAGCGGCCAAGGCCGCCCAGGCAGCACGGGCCAAGGCCCTGCAACAACAATTGGAGGCACAGGCCAAGGCACAGGCCGAGGCCAATCTGGCGGCAGCGCGGGCACAGCAGGCCGCTGAGGATCAACGCCTGGCGGCGCTCTTTGGACAGAAAATACAGCGTCGGGTATACCGCGCCTGGGATACCACCTTTGCCGCATCGCTGAAATGCGAGGTGGCGATCGAGCTGACGCCAACGGGAGCGATTATCGGTCAGCCACGCGTAGTCAGCGGCAGCGGCAATCCCGCCTTTGATCAGGCAGTAATTCGCGCAGTCGAAGCTGCGGCACCTTTTGTTCCTCCCATTGGTCTACCCTATAGCGCCTACAAAAGCGTCGTCATCCGATTCAACGCCGAGGATCTCAACCATGCGTAAGAGCGTCATCGTATTTCTTCTGGGACTATTGGCCCTCGCTTTCGTTTTGCCCAGCGAGGCGGCCCTGACCGTCCAGGTGACCAAGAGCGTCTCCACAGCCTTGCCGATTGCCATTCCCTCGTTCGGCCCTGGCATTGCGGGACAACCGACAGTGGCCGACGTGGTGCGGGCCGATCTTAGTCATAGCGGCCTGTTCCGGGTTCTCAGCCCAGCCAGCTATCCGAGTGACCCACAGGCACCGGGTGCGGTGCAGTCCAGTGCCTGGACCGGCATCGGCGCCACGGGTCTCGCCGTCGGTGCGGTGGAAAAAAGCGCCGCAGGTTATACGGTCACCGTCTATGTCTACAATGTGGCCACCGGCCAGGAACTCGCCGCCAAACGCTTCACCTGCTCGCCGGCAGAATTGCATATGACCGCGCACCACGTAGCCGACGTGATCTATCAGGCGTTCACCGGCAAACCCGGCCCCTTTGCCAGCCGCATCGCTTACGTGCGTCAGGTAGGGGCCGAGTATTCGCTGATTGTGGCGGAATCGGACGGCTGGAATCCGCACGTGGTGGTGCAGGGGCGCATGCCTCTGCTCTCCCCGGTCTGGTCTCCAGACAGCCAACGGCTGGCCTACGTAACGTATGTGAATTCGCGGGCCACCATCTTCGTGCAGAACCTCGCCACGGGCACGCGTCAGGCCATTGCCCCGGGAGGCCAGATCGTCAGTGCGCCCAGTTTTTCGCCCAACGGAGAAGAACTCGCCTATGCGCGCTCGGAAGGCGGCGAAACCAACATCTTCAGCGTCAATCTGCGTACTGGGCAGCGGCAACAATTGACCCACGGTGGCAGCATCAATACCTCCCCCAGCTGGTCTCCCAGTGGGGGGCAAATCGCCTTCGTGTCGGACCGAGACGGTGGTCCGCAGATCTTTGTCATGAACGCCCAGGGCGGCGGCCAACACCGCATTAGCTACAGCGGCAACTACAATGCTAGCCCGGCCTTTTCCCCCAATGGGCAACGCATCGCCTTCATCCATCGTACCGATGGCGTCTATGCCCTGGCAGTGATGAATGCCGCGGGCGGCGATCTGAAGGTTCTCGATGCCCAAGGCAACTGTGATCACCCAAGTTTTGCCGACAATGGCGAAATGGTGATCTACGGTACCCACCGCGGCGGCCGCAAGGTTTTGGCCGAGGCCAGCGTCGACGGTCGTACCCTGGCGATCTTGCACGGCGCGGGGGAGGATAGCCAGCCGGCCTGGTCACACTAAGAAAGAGGGAAAGCGGCAGACACTCTCCGTCTTGGTTCCGCGACGCCGATGAGCCTGCATCTTTGGCTTCTCTATGTACTGACGGTCCTGGTCATTTCCGGAATCCCAGGACCCAACATGCTCCTGCTGATGACCCATGGTGCAATACACGGCCTGAGGCGTTCGGTCGCTACCATGTTTGGCTGCTTTTCTGCATTGCTGTTGATGATGCTGGTTTCCGTAGGCGGCCTTGGCCTGTTTCTGCAAAGCTGGCCTCGGCTCTTTACCCTCGTGCGCGTCATTGGAGCCCTGTATTTGCTCTATCTCGGCATCTCGGCCTGGCGACAGGCAGGCGGCAGCGCATCAGCAGAACCGCAAGGGACTGACGCAGAGCCAGAAACCGGTAGACACTCACCGGGCGTCCTGTATCGCACCGGGTTTCTGGTAGCCATGAGCAATCCCAAGGCCATCCTTTTTACCCTAGCTCTGGTGCCGCAATTCATGCGCTACCAGGATAATCTGCAGCTGCAATTTGCCGAGTTGATTCTCAGCTTTGCCGTCATTGAATTCAGTTGGTATATCGTCTACTCCGCTGCAGGCGCGCGTCTTGCCCGGTGGTTACGCGGCCCCATCGCGAAAAAACGTCTACAACAGTGGACTGGAGGGATTTTCGTGCTTCTTGGACTGGCGCTGCTAGCCCTGGCGATTGCTGAGCTGCACTTTTAGCGATACGGGGCCGGATCGGCAATGCCGAGTTCGGCAAAGGCCGCCAGGCGCAGGCGACAGGCATCACAACGGCCGCAGGAGCGTCCCGCAGAATCCAGCTGATAGCAGGAACGGGTGAGACTGTAGTCGACGCCAACATCGAGTCCGGCGCGATGATCTCTGCCTTGCGCAACTGCTGCAAGGGTGCGTGTATCTGTGGCGCTGCGCCTTCCACGCCAAGCTTGGTCGCCACCGTCGCAAGATGATTGAAGGCATCGATAAAGGCAGGTCGGCAATCAGGATAGCCACTGTAGTCCTGACTATTGACCCCGACATAGATATCCGTAACCTCCAGCACTTCCGCCAAGGCCAAGGCATAAGAGAGGAATACGGTGTTACGCGCCGGCACGTAGGTGATCGGAATCCCATCGCCAACGCCGGTCTCCGGAACCGCCAGGGCTGCATCGGTGAGGGCCGAACCGCCCAACCCTCCCAGGTCGATCTTGAGAATCCGATGACTGGCCACCCCCACGGCCTGAGCCACGGCACGAGCGTAATCCAGTTCGTTTTGATGACGCTGCCCGTAGTCGAAAGACAAGGCGTGGAGGACACGACCATCGCGCCGCAAAAGACCTGCCACGGTAGCCGAGTCGAGGCCCCCGGAAAGCAACAGAATCGCTTCGTTAGCCGTCATGCCCCCTCCATTAGTGACCCGGGATGTCGCCCCAAATCCATTTGTGCAGTTGCACCTGCAAACGGACTGGCAATTGATCCGCCAGTATCCACTCGGCCAGCTCGCGCAGATCCAGCTCGCCATAACTGGGAGAGAAGAGCCACTCCGCAACCGGCAAGGGATGTTCGCGCACAACGTCGCGTGCCCATTCGTAATCCTTGCGGTCACACAGAACGAACTTTACCTGATCGCGGGCACTCAGGTACTGCAGATTCTGCCAATGATTTTTTTCGCTCTCCCCGGAGCCCAGGGTCTTGATATCAAGAATCTTGACCACCCGTGGATCGACGTCGCGCACGGAAAGGGCGCCGCTGGTTTCGAGATAGACCTCACGATTAGCGTTACAGAGGCTCTGAAGCAGATCATGCACCCCGGCTTGGGCAAGGGGTTCACCCCCAGTCACCACAACCAGTTGGTCTGTACGCTCCTCTACCCGGGCGAGGATCTCTTCGAGCTCCATCCATTCGCCCCCGTGAAAGGCGTAGGCACTGTCACAGTATTGGCAGCGCAGCGGGCAGCCCGTAAGGCGAACGAAGGTCGCCGGACGACCCATGGCACTGGTTTCCCCCTGCAGGCTATGAAAAATTTCCGTGATGCGCAGCCGCGCCATAGCTACTGGCCGCTGGCCTGTAGCTGGGTTTGTGCCTTTTGCGCCGCCGGGGTGTTGGGGAACTGCTTCAGAATCCGGTTGAAGGTGGCTCTCGCCTTGGCCGGCTGTCCGATGGCCTGGTAGATCTGACCCATGCGCAAGAGTGCATCTGGCGCTTTGCTACTCTGCGTATGCTGGGCAGCGGCGCTGAGGCTCTTGATGGCGGCGTCATTCTGTCCGAGTACATACTGCGCCTGCCCGAGCCAGTAATAGGCATCTACGACGAGGCTGCTTTGCGGATATTTATGGATGAAGTCCTGCAGTGCAGTGGCTGCCGTTCCATATTTCCCCGAGCGCAATAGATCAAAGGCACGCTGATAATCCGCTTGCCCCAACCCCTGCACGGGCGAACTGGCCGCGCTGCTGGCCTCGGCAGCAATGGCACTGCTTGGCGCCTGATTCAGCACCGCGACACTCGAACTGCTGGCGGTGACCGCCGTGGCAGCACCGCTGCTCGCGACAGCAGCAGACAGCGCCGCCAGCTTGGTATCGATTTCCTGTTGTGCAGCAGAAAGGGCGTGGGTTTTGCTTTCGAGCTCGCCGCGCAGCTCACGGATTTCCTGTTGCATCTGCTGCGAGCGATTGAGTAGATCACCGAGGGCAGACTGACTGCCCCGGCTAGCCTTTTGCACCGCGATGAGGCTTTGGATTTCGCCCTGCATCACCGCCACCTGCTGTTGCAGCTGCAGAATCTGCTGCCCCTGGGATTCTGCCCAGGCCGGAGAACTAACAGCCAGGAGCCCAGCAACCACAACTGCAGTCCACTTACCCTTCATCGAAAACGACCTCCAGATCAGCCGTTGTACCCCCCGCTGTACACAAAGTCGACGCGCCGATTGCGCGCCCAGCATGCCTGATCATTCTGGCTGCAGAGAGGGTTGTCCTTGCCAAAGCTGACCGTACTGATACGGGCAGCGCTTACTCCCTGAGACTCCAGATAGCGCTTGACAGTTTCCGCACGCCGTTCGCCCAGGGCCAGATTGTATTCCTGCGTGCCCCGATCATCGGTGTTGCCTTCCAGGCGCACCTGTACGTGGGCATGATTCATCATGAACTGGGCGTTTTCGGCAGCAATGGCCTGGCCGTTGGCATCCATACTGTCGCTGTCGAAAGGAAAGTGAACACGCAGATGGCTGGGCAATGCCGCCAATTCCGCCGCCGTCAGGCCGCGGTTACTACCGCCAATGGGACCGTTGGTGTTGAGGTCCTGAGAGCCGACGCCCTGGCCATTGTAGCCATTGGTAGCGACCGAGCTCACCGGCGCCACGGGCGTGACTGCGGTGGGGGCACCACTGCCGACATTGCGCGCGCAACCAGACAGCGCCAAAAAAGAGAGGCCGAACACGACGACGACACTGCGAAGCTGCATGGTTTCTTCTCCAAAGGAATAATAGGGATTGTATCGCAGGCACTGGAAATTCAGCAATCATTCATCCACAACTGCTTGACAGGAGTAGTGGCACTGCTATGGTGAAGAACATTCTCCGGCAATCGACGAAATTTGGCATGGACCCATTGCGTATCGGCACTCGCGCCAGCCCCCTCGCACTCTGGCAAGCAGAGCACGTGCGCGAGGCCTTGCTGACACGGGATCCTTTCCTCTCCGTGGACCTCGTACCAATGACCACGACTGGCGACCGCGAGCTGGCAGCCCCCTTGCATCAATTGGGAGGCAAGGGCCTATTCGTCAAAGAAATCGAGAGTGCGCTACTCGCAGGCGAGGTCGATCTCGCCGTCCATTCCATGAAAGATGTACCCGCGCTGCAGCCCGAGGGTCTAGAGCTGGCCGTGATCCTGGAGCGGGAAGATGTGCGCGACGCCTTTGTCGCCGCGCAGTACGAGAATGAAATGGCGCTGCCCAAAGGCGCGCGGGTGGGAAGCTCCAGCCTGCGGCGGCGGGCGCAGCTACTGCACCGGCGACCCGACCTGCAACTCGATGACTTGCGTGGCAATGTCGCCACCCGCCTGGCCAAGCTCGACCGCGGCGACTATGACGCGATCATTCTTGCAGCGGCCGGACTCAAGCGCTTGGGGATGGAGGAACGGATCCGCAGCTTCTTTGCGGTGGAAGATTCCTTGCCAGCGGTAGGTCAAGGGGCGATTGGCATCGAGATCCGCGCCGATGACGAAAAAACGCGGTCCTTGGTACTGCCCCTTGCCCATCTGGAAACCAGTCTTTGTGTCCGCGCGGAACGGGCCATGAATCGCACCCTGGGCGGCGACTGCCGTCTACCGGTAGCCGCCCTCGCTCGTTGGGAAGAAGGTATGCTGAAACTCGAAGGCCGCGTGGCGAGCCCGGACGGCGAGACGGTATTGCGCGCAGAGGCAGCCGGCAGCGACCCTGTCGCCTTGGGCGAGCGGGTTGCAGAGGACCTTCTGCAGCAAGGGGCGGGAAAGATCATCAAGGAGTTGCAACCAGCATGAGCGTTATCCTGCAAAACAAAGGTATCGTCGTCACCCGGCCGAAGGAACAGTCCACCGAACTGATCGCGGAGCTGCAACGCCTGGGCGCACGCGCCATCGCCTTCCCGGCGTTACAGATCGATGCGCCTGCGACCTGGCATTCCCTGGATGCGGCCCTGGACCAACTCGATTCATTTGATTGGGCCGTGTTTACCAGCCGCAATGCCGTGCATTTTGCCTTGAGTCGATGGCAGAGTCGCGGGCAACATGCGTGGCCGGCATCGGTCCAGGTTGCCGCCATCGGCCGAGAGAGTGCCAAAGCCATTGCCGAGTTTGGCATCGAGGTAGCCCTGGCACCCAAGCGCGCAGGCTCGGAAGGCCTGTTGGAAAACCCGGAGTGGCAGACGGTGACTAGTCAACGCTTCGCCCTCTTTGCCGGCGACCAGGGGCGCGAGCTCATCGAGCAGACCCTCGAAGAGCGGGGCGCCATGGTAGAGAAGATTTTCTGCTACCGCCGCGTCGTTCCCGGGGCGAACCCAACGCCACTGCTGCATGCCTGGGCGCGGGGCGAGCTCAATGCGGTCACCGTCACCAGCCCAGAAATTTTTCACAATTTTTACCAGATGGTCGGGGGGCTTGGGCAGCGCTGGCTGAAAAAGACCCCCATCATCGCCATCAGCCCGCTGACGGCAGAAGCTATCACCAGCAAGGGCCTACCCGCTCCTTGGGTGGCACCGGAGGCAAGCAATGCCGGCTTGATCGCCGCCTTGGAGGATTGGGCGAGCCAACAGGAGGAAAGCGCATGAAACTCCATTCCTTGCGCCATCAGCCCCGCCGCCTGCGTCGCCAGGCAGCCATGCGCGCCCTGTTGCGCGAGACCCATCTGCATCCCAGCGACTTTCTGTTACCAATCTTTCTCGTAGAGGGCGAGGCGATTCGCAGCGAAATCGCCAGCATGCCTGGAGTGTTTCGCCACAGTATCGACTCGGCGTTACGCCTCTGTGGCGATGCCGTGGATCGTGGCATTCCAGGGGTACTGCTGTTTGGCGTGTTGGATGCCCCGGCCAAGGACGCCGTGGGCAGCGCCTCGTGGGCGAGTGAGGGACTGGTACAGCGCGCCAGCCGCACCATCAAGGAACGCTTCCCGAATCTTCTGGTGATTGCCGATGCCTGCTTTTGCGAATACACCGATCACGGCCACTGCGGCGTGCTCGATGCGCACGGTGATCGCGACGACAATGCCACCCTGGAAAATCTGCAGCAGCAAGCTCTCTCCTACGCCGAGGCGGGGGTAGATGTCATCGCCCCTTCGGGGATGGTGGATGGTATGGTACTGGCCATTCGCGAGGCGCTGGATGCAGCACGGCACGAAAACGTAGCGGTTCTCTCCTACGCCATCAAGTATGCTAGCGCTTTTTATGGACCGTTTCGCGATGCGGCCGACAGCGCCCCCAGTTTTGGGGATCGCCGCGCCTATCAGATGGACCCGGCCAATCGTCGCGAAGCCTTTCGCGAACTGGACCTGGACCTGGAAGAAGGGGCCGACATGGTCATGGTCAAACCGGCTATGGCCTATCTGGACCTCATCCACGATGTACGGGAACGTTGCGACTTTCCCGTCTTCGCCTATCAGGTGTCGGGGGAATACAGCATGTTGCGCGCTGCGGCCCAGGCCGGTTACCTAGATCTACAAAATTCGGTGTTGGAGTCCCTGCTTGCCATCAAACGTGCGGGCGCCGACGGTATCATCACCTATTCGGCCGTGGAGGTTTGTGACTGGCTCCGGTAAATCCAGCCGCTTCCCGTCGCCGTCGATCCCGGATCCGAGAATCACTGGCCTTGCCATGGTTCTGGCTTCGGGTGATTTCCATAAGTACGATGCTGTACTTGGCTCGACTATTCGTACCCAAGGCAGACGATCTCGATCAACTCTTCCCCTGGCTGCTTGCCGCTACTGCGGTCATCGGATCTCTCCTCCTGCTGTTTTGGGCAGCTCTCATGCCCGCACAGCAAACCATCCAGAATGCGCAGCGAGCGCATGATTCACGGGTAGAAATCACCCTGGCCCCCCTGCCGCAACGCCACCAGCTCCATCCGGCCAGCGATATCCCGAGTCTGGCACAAGGACCAGGGCTACCCAGCAGCCAGGAACGGGCCGAGACCCCGCCAACGACACTCAAACAACGGGAACTCGCCGACTATCTCCTACTCTGGCAAAAACATATCGTCGATATGGCCAAAGCCCAGCTCACCCGAGAAAAACTCCCCACTGGCAAGATCGTGGTCGCCGTGACGATCTCACCTTCCGGGGAATTACTGGGCATAGAGATAGTAGAGGGCGAGAACAACCAGATCCTTGCCGAAGCGGTACGGGAAATCCTGATCAGCGCAGCGCCGTTCCCCCCCCTGCCGCCAGCCTGGCAACGGCCACCACAGAATCTGCGAATCATCAGGACCTGGAACTTTCTCTAACGCGGCAGCGCCGCAGTCCAGGCCATGGCCTCCAGGGCTAAGCGATTGACGCTCTCCACCGGAACTCCCACTTGGGTCGCCCACTGTTGTATCGCCCGGTAATCTCCCCGCTCTACACTCTCGAGAAGCCGGAGCAGGACACCATCCTCACCATCACGCTCCAACAATGCCGTAGTGATTGAGGGGTGCAGTTTCAGTTCTTTCAGGATGTCTATCAGCGGCTGGTCGAACAGGGCATCAACCAGCGACAACATTCCCACCAGAAATGAGCGGTGCAACGCCTCCGGTGATTGCTCCAGATGTGTACTCTCTTGGCGCAGCAATTCCGCAAGGCGCGCACGGCTACTGGCCATTGCCAGCAGGGAGTGCTTGCGTGGCCCCTGACTGGTGAACATAAGCAGCGTCAGCCAGCGTTGCAGGGGAACTCGACCCAAGACAAGCAAGGCTTGCCGGATACTATCGATTTCGCGACCACGGCGCATGCCCGCAGAATTAAGATAGCGCAGCAGTTGCACCGACAAGGCCGGATCGCGACGAAAGCCCTCCTCAATCTCATTAATCGGTCCGTCCTCGGAGAGCAAATTCAATAGCTGAAAGAGATTTCTTTGATCGTTGCCGACACGAGGATTGGACACGACTTGCGGCCGCATGAAAAAGTATCCCTGACTCCAGTCAAAACCAGCGCCGAAACAGTTGGCCGCCTGTTCCCGCGTCTCTACACGGGTAGCAATGAGTAACGGCATGCCGGTAGCATACTTCTGTGCGCGGACTAGTTTCAGTAAATTTTGCATATCCGCCGCAGCAATCTCGTGCACATCAATTTTTACATAATTCATCCATGGTAACAGCGGAACTTCCCAGGCTTTACCAGAAAACCTGTCGAGGGAAATCCGAAAACCAGCCTTCTTCAAGTACTGTATTTTTCCCAAAAATTCGCGATTTGGTGCTTCGGTAATAGTGAACTCCGGAACGACGCGATCGCAGGGAAACAATTCCAACGTTTTTTCATCAAACAAACTATTTGTAAAATTGATAAAGGCTCTTTTCCCGTCGAGAAGCTGCTCCAGTTGGTAGATCGAAAACACCTTTACCAAAACCTGTGCCGAAGCCAGAAACGGGTCTTCGGTTGGGCTATACTCTTCCCGCGCCAACAATTCGTAGGCCTGCACGTTGCCTTTGGCATCCAGGATGGCCTGACGGGCTACCAAGTCCAGGTTTGCGGCGCTTTTATCTGATTCTTCAGTCATACAGTCGTCATGCGGTCATCAAACGATCAAGGAGTGATTTTGAGATACCGGTAACCTCCAGTAGACGGGTAGTATACGCTCGATCCGTAAGATATTGACACAAATCGAGAAGCCGAAGGGTAGCCGCGGTCAGCGCACCGTCCGGAAACTCTCGGGCAATGGCATTCTTACCAAAGGAATGCGGCAATGCCGCGCGCAAAAAGCTCATGATAAAGGCGTTATACAGGGGCGGGATTTTATGTTGTACATTTTGTTTGCCCAACTCCTCTTGTTGGCGCAGGAAGCCGGCATCGTGCGGACCCGAAAAAAGATTCGTCAACCACTGGCCGAGGTGCGCTGCGTAGTTACCATAAGCCTGGCCGAGCTTGGCGGCAATTTGCTCCTGCTGCAACAGATTGGCCTGCAACAGATCCACCACCTCGGGAACGATCGGAACAATTTTGGGTGCTGCCCGCTGCAACAAGCAAAGATCCTCTGCAGTAATCCCGGCGATTGTAATGAAAGCCTGTAACTGCGAGTCTTGCTGGGCACACTCTAACAACTCCATCCAATCCTCCAGGTTGTTCGCCATTCTCTTAATCGGGTGATCTGTTCCTACTTCCTTTGCACCCACCATACTGATGGCGGAAAGCCGAAAATAGGAAACGCTCCTCGTTCTCCTAGCTGGCAGACACATCACCCCGCAATGGTAGAGATTAGAGCATATCCTGCGCATTGCAAGGGATTCGAGTCCAGGCCGCGGAGTCGCTCGCTGCCAACCATGGTCGGACTTGCGCTGGCACGAGCAGGCACGCGACAGGAGAGACCAAAATTTGACATGGTGGGAGCGATGGGATTCGAACCCATGACCCACGGCTTAAAAGGCCGCTGCTCTACCGACTGAGCTACACCCCCGGGGCCAAGAATTATGCGTTGTCCACCCCTGTAGGGTCAACCGCCGGTAATCGCAGGGCATTGGGCACGGTCTTGATGTAACCAAGCCCCCTCGCCCTTGCGGCAGCCAGCCAGGAAGGGCTATCGTGCGTCCATTGCGCAGTTTTGCTCAGGAGCTTTGGATGCCAACAAATGTTCTCCCTCTTCCCGAGTGGCAGGATCCAGAAGCAGACGTGCCAGCCAGAATCGTTCTGGCTGGCGGCTGTTTTTGGTGCGTGGAGGGGGTCTATCGCGAACTGGCTGGAGTACAGTCTGTGCTTTCTGGCTACGCTGGTGGGCAGGAGAAGGACGCCAATTACCGTGCGGTCTGCAGTGGCGCCACGGATCACGCGGAAGCAGTAGAGCTGCGCTATGACCCACAACAGCTGCGATTCGGGCAAATACTGCAGGTGTTTTTCGGGGTGGCCCACGACCCCACCCAGCGCGATCGCCAGGGCAACGACATCGGCCGCCAGTATCGCTCCGCCATATTTTTTCTGAACGATGCCCAGGCCGACATGGTTCGCGCCTATATCGCCCAGCTGGAAAAGGAAGGATTTTTTCGACAGCCGATCGTTACCGAGCTGCAGGCCCTCGACTCATTTTATCCGGCCGAGGAGTACCACCAGGACTATGCGCGCCGCAACCCCGATCAACCCTATATCTGCGCCGTTGCGCAGCCCAAAATCCAGGCCTTGGCAAGCTTGTTTCCGCAATATCGGAGGAAGGCATGAGGAGTTCGTCGGCAGGTTATGATCTCACCCCAATCAGCGCCGAAGAGCGTGCGCTGCGTGCCCGACACCTTTCGGCCGAAGTGCGCCACGTCCTCTTTGAGCACGGTACTGAACCGCCATTTTGCGGTGGATTGTTGGACGAGAAACGTCCGGGTGTCTTTGTCTGCGCGTTGTGCCATCTGCCACTCTTTCGTTCCCGGGAAAAATTTGATTCAGGAACCGGCTGGCCGAGCTTCTTTGCTCCGTTCGCTGGCGACCATATCCGTGAGCGGCGCGACACGAGTCATGGCATGATCCGCACCGAAATTCGCTGCGCCCGTTGTGACAGTCACTTGGGACACGTCTTTACCGACGGGCCAGCACCTACCGGGCTGCGCTATTGCTTGAACTCTGCGGCACTGGAATTCCGCGATGAGGCGCCAGCAGCCGACGGCTTGTCAGACTGATCGGCATTCCTCAGGGCAACAGTGGATGGCTCCGAGAGAAGTACTGTATCGGCGATAGCATCATAGAGATAGAAAGTTTTCGCGCGCTGGCCTTTCGTACTTTTCGCCGCATAAAGGGCCTGGTCGGCATGTCGTAGCAGAATCTCCTCAGGCGCATCGTCGAGAGGATAGAGGGTAACGCCAAAACTACTGTCTATCTGCACTTCGCTACCGTCGGCAAGGACAATTTTTTCCCGGATTGCACACTGGACCCGGTCCAGGACGCGCTCCAGCACGTCCATGGAAGTCAGCTTTCCCAATAATAATGCAAATTCATCGCCGCCAAAGCGTGCCACCAGATCGCCCTCGCGGACGGCGGCACGCAGGCGCCGGGCCACTACCTGCAAGACCAGATCTCCCGCCGCATGCCCGTGCTGGTCATTCACTGGCTTGAAATCATCGAGATCCATCATACACACTGCCAACAGAAATTCCTCTGTGCGCGCCAAGGCCTTCGGCAGCTCCGCCAGATATGCAGCACGATTTGGGAGTTCCGTCAGTGCATCGTGCTTGGCGCGCCAGCTCTGCTCCTCTCGCTCCGCTTCAATCTGATTCTTCAACGCCAATTCGTCCAGGCCAAAACCCAGGATCTTGGCCGTACGTGCCAGGGCCGACAAAAGCGTA
This sequence comes from Acidithiobacillus sp. TH-A67, assembly GCF_057473545.1. NCBI lineage: Bacteria > Pseudomonadati > Pseudomonadota > Acidithiobacillia > Acidithiobacillales > Acidithiobacillaceae > Acidithiobacillus > Acidithiobacillus sp. TH-A67. Next base: position 55,431 of record NZ_JBYCKU010000036.1, on the reverse strand, counting down.
CGGTCAAAATACTCTTGCTGGGGACTGGCTACACATAGCAGCGCCCAGAGATCATCCTGATGCTGGATGGGAATGATCGCCAGGCTATTCCAGCCAAATTCGGCGATCAGGCCGGCAAGGCTTTGATATTTCGGATCCTCACGATAGTGATTGTGGTATTGCAATCTTCTCTCTCGCCAGGCCGTCGCGATGAGGGACGCGGGCTCACGCTGATCGACATGCACCCGCGCCCGAGTCAGCTTGTCGCTGTTTCTGCCCGCGGCACTGATCGGCACGAAATAGCCATGGCTGTCCGGTTGCGCGACAAAAGCAGTGCTGAACAGGCCATTTTCCACCAGATGACGACAGGTCTGACGCAAAATCGTGGCGGCGGAGCGGGAACGCATGAAGATGTCTCCCTGACTCAGAAAGGCCTGGTACAGTCGATTGCTGCGTTCCAGACGTTCACGTTGGTCCTGTTTTTCAAGGGCAATTCCCAGCATGCGGGCGAGACGCATCAGGGTGCGTCGGCGGGAGGGTGCGGAAAAATACCTTGGCGTGCGGCTGTATACACCAAATAACGCCTCAAGATTGCCCGCGACCTGCACCGGACACGCAATGGCGCTGCGCCAGGCACCCGTGCTGTGCAAGGTCTCCCGCCATGGCAAAAACAGAGGATCTGTCTCCAGATCGGAGACAGCCACCAGCTGCCCGGTGTTCCAGGCCCGCCCCATGGGACCGCGGGCGGTCGGTCCTGCGTCGACGCGGATATGCACCTGCTCGAGATAGCTTGCCATCTGCGCACCAGCAACGGCGATAGGCTGCAGTTCCCCCGCATGGGGTTTACCGACCCACGCACCATCCACCCCAGGCAACAGTACGATCTTGTTGATCATGCGTTGCAGCAATTGTTTCTCATCCGCCTCGCTAAGCAAGAGGATGTCGATTCTTTCGATGATCTGCTCTTCGTCCGATTCCAACTGTCGCATGCTGCGCAATTGTACGACCAAGTCGCTGGCCAGCCGTTGACTGATGCGCTGATCCAGCTCTGGCAGCGGCCGTACAAAGGCCGCGAGGGCGCGCCGCAGCTGTGCCGAAAACAGTCCGCTGGCCATCACCAACCAGTCGGCGGGCAGGCCCAAACGATGGTGAACTGCGCCCACTTTCCGACTGAGCTCCGCACGTGCCACGGGATCATCTTCCAGTAACAAGCACGCGAAGTGACGGTGCTGTGCCGCCTGCATATGCTCCAGCGTGGCACTGTCCAGAGTGGTAACATACGCCGCAACCTCCGGCTCCCGACAAAGCTCCGCAAATGCCTGGTGCGAAGCTTCTTCGATCGCTGCGAAGAACTCTGCGCGCTGCAGTTCCGATTCTACAAAGATTGGGGTGCTGGAACCCTCGGGCATCACTTGGACACGCTCGTTCTGGGAAAGTGAGAGAAGATAGCGGTCTATGGCTTTTTTTGACCCTTGGCACCCCAGTGGCCAACAAAAAACAGCACCACTGCCATGACCAGTTCCTGGATGGCTGGAATCAGCCAGCCTTGTGGCCAGGCGCGAAAGACAATCATCGCCAGGGTAATGACCCCGAGTACGAAGAGCAGAATGCTGAGTTGGCGGAGAGCCGCGAAGACATTGCGCGCGCTCAGGGCGCCAATCCCCCGGCGCACGCCAAGCCGCCGCAAAAAAATATCCAGCCCTTGCGGGGCAATCAAATAAAAAAACGTGAGTAGCAAAAACACCAGGATCAGCAGAGCAATCAGCACTTCCACATAGGCAAGGACAGTTACCATCGGCATGGACTATTCTCCTGGTTCCCTGTTCAAGTTTCCGGATTCTCTTCCTCGCCCTCTTTGAAGGTCGCCGGGTCGAGATGATAACGGCGCAGCAAGCGATAGAATTCAGTACGATTGCGCTGCGCGAGCTGTGCGGCCTGACTGACGTTACCACGGGTCATGCGCATGAGCTGAATCAGATAGTTCATCTCGAAACGGCCCTTGGCGTCGGCCAGGGGGACGACTTCGCCGTCACGATCGCGCAGGGCATGGCGGATCAGGGGGGCACCGATGCGCGGTGTGGTCGAGAGCACTACCGCTTGTTCGATGACATTGGCCAGCTGGCGAACGTTTCCGGGCCAGGGGGCGGTAACCAACAACTCCATAGCCTCGGGCGCGATACCCCGCACGTCTTTGCGGTTGCGCGTGGCCGCCTCGCGCAGGAAATGCTCTGCCAGCAGCGGGATATCCTCGGCGCGCTCGGCCAGCGCCGGCAGCTCCAGGGTCACCACGCAGAGCCGATAATACAGATCGTCGCGGAAACGTCGCTCGGCCATTTCCCGCTCCAGGTCGCGGTGGCTGGCGGAAATCACCCGGACGTCCACCGGAATGGTCTCCGTGGCGCCAACCGGACGGATTTGCCGCTCCTGCAAGGCACGCAGGAGCTTGACCTGCAAGGCAAGAGGCATGTCGCCGATTTCATCGAGAAAGAGGGTGCCGCCATCCGCCGCCTGAAACAGGCCCACATGATTGCTGGCAGCCCCGGTAAATGCGCCTTTTTTGTGGCCAAAGAGTTCGGATTCCAGGAGCTGCTCGGGAAATGCCCCGCAATTGACGGCCACAAACGGGCGATCACGACGCGGACTCGCCTGATGAATGGCTTGCGCCAGAAGCTCTTTACCGGTACCGCTGGCACCGTGAATGAAAACGCTGGCATCCGCAGCCGCCACCAGGCGCGCCTGATCGAGCAACGCCTGCATCTTGGCGCTGCGGGTCAGGATACGCTCCCAGCCTGCGGCTTCCTTGCCGTGCTTTCCCTGAGGGGCGGCAGCGGTCAACTGAAAAGCGCGTTCGACCTCGGCCATGAGCTCTTTGCCATCAAACGGTTTGGTCAAGAAAGCAAAAACGCCTTGATTGGCGGCCAGCAAGGCATCGGGGATGGAGCCGTGGGCCGTTAGAATGATGACCGGCAGAGTGGGATAGTCGCGGCGGATCGCATCGAGCAACGCCATGCCATCCATTTCATCCATTTTCAGATCGGTGACGACCAGGGCCGGATGTTCGACGGCCAGCTGCGAAAGGGCCTCCCGCCCATTGGCCGCGGTACTGATCTGGTAACCCGCGCTTTTCATCCGCAACGACAAAAGGCGCAACAAATCGGCGTCGTCATCTACAAGTAAGATTTTCGCTTGCTTGGCCAATTTATCGCCCTCCCACCATGCGGGAATTTTTTTCGATTTGTATCAATTCGCTGAGCTTTTTTCGCAACTCCCCTTCCCGTTGTTGGGATTGGTTGAGGCGGCTCTGCAAGTCGTTGATCTTGTCTTGTAGATTTTGGTAACTTGGATCTCCGGCGCGTAAGTCTGCGAGTTCTTTTTGCAGGCCGGCGATCCGGCTTTGCGCGGAAACACAGGCAGCCGTGGCTGCCGCCTGACTCTGCGCCTGTGCAGCCCTTTCCTGCAGCTGCTGGTAGGCGGCGCGCGAGACGATGATCTGGTCCGCTTGGAGAACGACGCTATGGGGCTCAGGTTTGCTCACCGGCATCTCGGCGCAACCGCTCAGACTCAGGGCTAAAAGAGTCATGCTGAATACTGGGGAGACGAACTTGAAAATGTGCCCCTTGCCCCTCACTGTCGAGAATTTCAAGACTTCCCCCATAACTCAAAACATATTCCCTGGTAATGGCCAAACCCAGTCCGCTGCCCTCGATCTTTCCCGATTCGCTGGCACTACCCCGATACAGAATATCAAAAATTTTGTCGCGCTCTTTGGGCGCCACTCCAGGGCCCGAATCGATGACATCGAGAACCGCCTCTTCGCCATCCTGCCACAGGCGCACCCGTATGGTAGACCCTTGCGGTGAGAACTTCACGGCATTAGACAAAAGATTATCGCAGATAGTGCGGATCCGGTCGCGGTGTGCCGCCGTCCAGAGTTCGGCAATCTGCTGGTCTATGCGCATACCCTTGCTGCGGAGCAACGGCTTATAGCTTTGCAACAGCTCTTCGATGACGTCGTGCAGCGGGATCGGATGGCGCATGCCGGCGCTCACCGCTGGCCCCTCGGCAACACTGAAACGCAGGAGATCTTCGATGAGACGCTGGAGACGCAGGCTGTTGTCGCGGACGATATCGACGATTTCGCGTTGCTCGGCGGCCAGGCCTTGACCAAGATCCTCCTGCAGCAGTTCCGAACCCTCACGGATCGCGGTGAGTGGCGTTTTCAGCTCATGCGAAAGCTGCCGCAGGAAGTGAATTTTTGTCGCCTCCAGCTCCTGCAGGTGTTGTCGCAGCCACTCCAGTCGATCGCCGAGCGCAGCAATGTCCTTGGGACCGTTCACTTGGATAGGACTGGCGAGGTCGCCATCTCCGAGACTGGAAATCGCGCGATCGAGCCGCTTGATGGGGCGGGTAATGAGGATGATGAAGAAGATAGCCACGACGATGGTCAACGGTAGCGCCAGCAACACTTCGTAGAGAGTCAGACGCTTGATCTTCAGCGCACGGTCGCCAAGGTGCTTGACCTGCGCACTGATGCCATCATTGACATCTTCCTGGAGCTGCTGCATTTCGCGGCTGGCCGTGCTGAAATTCTGATCCAGGCTGCCCCGCCCCCCCTCGAGGGCGGCGAGAGGCAAGGCGCGGCGGGCCTTGGCTAGGTTCTCATCTAGACGATGCAAACGCTTTTGATCGACCACATTTGGACCCGCGGCGGCAAAACGCTTGCTGACCTGTTGATATTCTTCAAAACTTTGCTGAAAGAGCACGAGCAGCGCAGAGTCCTGTAGCACCGTATATTGCAGGCCATAACGCTCCATGGAGCGGACCGCATTAGCCATACGGTTGGCGCTATCACTCAGGGCTACGGCGCGCAGGATGCTGCTCTGACCCTCCTCGGCAAAACGGGAGATGGTCAGGGTGATGCTCACGATCACCAGGACCAACGGCACAATGGCCAAACCGAAGCCAAAAACCGTCAGCCAGGAAAGGGAATTAGGTCGCTTCATCCGGCGGCACTGCAGTAACGAAGCCGTCCGTCGACAAAGAGGTAGCGTACCTGCCCGCGCAGTGGCCAGCCCGCGTAGGGATGATTGCGGGCACGACTGAAGCCCGTCGCGCTTGGCTGCAGCTCGGCGTCAGGGTCAAAGACACAAAGATCAGCGTTTGCCCCCGGCGCCAGGGACGGTGGCGGCAGGCCAAGAACAGCTGCGGGGCCGGTAGTAAACAGACGAATCATTTGCAGCAGGTCCAAGCTGCCTTCTTCGACCAGGCGCAGGGCAAGAGGCAGGGTCCACTGCACTGCAGCGATGCCAAAGGGCGCTTGCGCGAAGGTCTGCCCTTCCGTTTCGCGGCCCCACGGCACATGCTGGCTAGTAAGACACTGAATGGCCCCATCCGCCAACGCGCGCAGCAGATCGTCACGATTTTTCTGATTGCGTAATGGCGGCAGGATCTTGCTGTGGGTGTTGAAATAACCGATATCTTCGGCACTCAGCAGCAGGTGGTGCAGGCTGACCCCGCAGCTTACCACCTGCCCCCCGCGCCGTGCCTCGGCAACCCGGGCAATGGCCGCCGCCGAGCTGAGACTGGGGAAATGCACCGCCGCACCCGCCAGGCGCGCAACGCGCAGATCGCGTTCCACGCCAATCTCCTCGGCTGCCTGCGGACGCGCAGCGAGCCCCAGGCGCAGGCTCAACGGACCTTCATCCATGACGCCGTTACCGGCAAGGCAACGATCCTCCGGCCAGAGAAAGACCGTGCGTCCAAGATCCGCGGCATAGCTCAGGGCCAGGCGCAGACGTTGGCTATCGGCTACGGATTGTCGTCCTTGGCTGAAGATTTGCGCCCCGGCCTCGGCGAGGGCCGCCATCTCGCTGAGGCTCTCTCCCTGCAGCTCCCTTGTCAAGGCGCCGCTCAGGTACACGCGCAGATAATCGACGGCCTCCGCTGCCGCTCGTTGTTGGTAGAGGACGCCAGGCGTATCGGCAACCGGAGCGGTATCCGGATCTAATACGACGCTGCCAAAACCGCCGGCCGCCGCCGCGTGTAGTTCACTGCGCAGGTCACCATGCAGCCCCGACCCCGGGGTATGCGCCTGGAACTGCGTTTCGAGGAAGGCCGGACAGGCGATGAGGCCACTGCCATCGATCTCTTCGTTCGCCTGGAAGTCGTCGGGGATCTCGCCCAGCGCAAGGATTTTTCCTGCCGCCAGGGCGAGATCTCCGCGGTAATCCTTGCCGCTGACCGGATCGATCAAGCGCAGGTTACGAATCCGTCGACGCAGGCTCATGGATTGCCTCCAGCTAGGCGGGCAAGGACGGCCATGCGCAGGGCCAGGCCGTGGGTCACCTGCTCCAGGATAATGGCCTGCGGACCGTCGGCCACCTCGGCACTGAGCTCGACGCCGCGATTCATGGGACCCGGATGCAACACCACGGCATTGTCCGCCGCTAGACGCAGGCGCGCTGCGCTGAGGCCGAAGCGGCGGTGATATTCCTCCAGGCTGGGCAGACGCTGACTGTCCATGCGCTCGCGCTGCATGCGCAGGGCATATACGACATTGGCACCGGTAAGGGCTGGCTCCAGCTCATGAAAGACATGGACGCCCAGGTCCTGGAGTTCGGGCGGGACGAGGGTACGTGGACCGACCACGCGAATCTGCGGGCAACCGAGAATGGAGAGGGCGTGGATCAGGGCGCGGGCCACCCGGGAATGCAGAATATCTCCCAAGATGACCACCACTCGCTCCGAAATGGGTCCCAGCAGATGGCGAATGGTGAAGACATCGAGCAGGGCCTGGGTAGGATGGGCATGTTGTCCGTCGCCGGCATTCACTACCCAGGCGCGCTCGCCGAGATGACGAGCCAGGAGGTGCGCGGCCCCGGCTTCCGGATGGCGCAGGATGAAACCATCCACCTGCATGGCGAGCAGATTATCGACGGTGTCGAGCAAGGATTCGCCCTTGCTGGCACTGCTACTCGCCACGGCAATATTCAGCACGTCCGCCGACAGGCGCTTGGCGGCAAGCTCAAAAGTGCTGCGGGTGCGCGTGCTGTTCTCGTAAAACAGATTCACCAGGGTCCGCCCCCGGAGGATGGGGATTTTCTTGACCATGCGCTCGCCGATCCCCAAAAAAGATTCCGCACTATCGAGAATTTCGAGAATCTCCCCTTCGCGCAAGCCCTCAATCGCCAGCAAGTTGCGCAGACGTCCCTCGGCATCCCGCTGCGGATCGCCTTCCCCCATGCGCCAGGGCATCATGCTGGTGCCACCTCCCCACCCGGGAGGAACTCCAGGGACAGCGGGTTCGGTCCGCGCAATTTGATGTAATCAGAGGGGTTGCTGCGCAAACGCAGGGCGGCGACATCGGCACAGATAGGCAACTCCCGCAGACCCCGGTCGACGAGGACTGCCAGGGTGATTCGGTCCGGACGGCCATAATCGAAGATTTCGTTCAGCGCGGCGCGAATCGTACGGCCGGTGTAGAGAACATCGTCGACCAGGATCAGATGGCTGCCATCAACGGAGAATGGGATACGCGAGGCCTTGACCTCGGGATGCAGCCCGACACGACTGAAGTCGTCCCGATAAAAGGAAATATCGAGCTCTCCCAGAGGGGCAGAAACCCCCAGGCGCCGGTGCAGCTCCCGCGCAATCCAGACGCCCCCGGTGTAGATCCCCACCATCACGCAGCTCTGCGGATCGATCCGGGCCTGCAGATCGCGCTGCAAGGAGTCGATCAGGGTACTCAGATCCCAGGTCGATGCCATCGTTGCTCCTCGTAAAAGCTCTCCAGGATCGCACAGGCAGCAAGCTGGTCGCGCAGACGATCGCGCTCGGCGCGGGAGAGATCGCGCGCGCACATTTGCGCCTCGGCCGTATGGCTGCTGAGTCGCTCGTCGATCCAGTGCTGCGGCAAGGGATGACGCTGCGCGAACGTCTGCGCAAAACGTCTTGCCGCAGCAGCGGTCTTCCCCTCGCTGCCATCCGCCTGCAATGGCAGGCCAATGACCACGGCGCGCGGTTGCCAGTCGGCGATCAAGCGCCCCAGCGCACTCCAGTCTGGCCCGCCCGCTCCGTTGCGAACGGTGGCCAGAGGTTGCGCGCCGAGACCGGCTTCCCCGAGAAAGGCGACACCAATCCGCTTACTGCCGTAGTCGATCCCGAGCCAGGGCCCAAGCTCAGGCATGACCCACCGCGCCACTGAGCAGACGCATATCGATACCAAGCACCCGCGCTGCCTCCTGCCAGCGCTCGCCAGCGGGGAGCTGGAATAGCACGCGAGGATCGACCGGGCCATGCAGCCAGGAATTTTCGCTGATTTCTTTCTCCAGCTGCCCTTCGCCCCAACCGGCATAGCCCAGGGTCAGCAGGTACTGCTCCGGCCCGCGGTGCTCGGCGATCGCCGCGAGAATATCTGGCGAACTAGTCAGGGCCAGGGTATCGCTTACCAGCAAAGAGGACTCCCAGTCACCCGGGGGCTGATGGAGAATGAAGCCGTGCTGCGGGCTGACCGGTCCACCCCAGTAGACTGGAAGGTGAATCATCTCTTCCGATGGCCTAATGTCGATGGCCTTGAGGGCGTCGGCCATATTGATGTCGAGGATACGATTGATGACCACCCCCATCGCTCCTTCGGCATTGTGCTCGCAGACGACGATGACGCTACGGTCGAAGAGGCCATCATGCAGGCTGGGCATGGCAATCAAGAGGTGATTTTTGAGCGACGAGAATTCCATGCCGCTATGATACCGCGCTTTGCCCATCGAAGGGCAGTCTCAGCGACCTTGTTCGATCCGTGCCCATAGCAAATCCGTCGCGTCGATATCGAAAAAGCGGCGAATTTCACGGGCGCCGGTCGGGCTCGTCACGTTGATTTCGGTGAGACGCTCGCCGATCACGTCGATGCCGACAAAGAGCAGACCCCGCTCGCGCAGGACGGGTCCAATCTCGGCGCAAAGCTCCTGCTCGGCGGGACTGAGCTCCGCAGCTACGGCCTGCGCGCCCGCCACGAGATTGCCACGGAAATCATCCGCCGCGGGGACCCGCAACATGGCACCGGGTACTGCCACTCCATCCACCAGCAGGATACGCTTGTCGCCCTGACGGATCGCCGGCAGATACCGCTGGGCCATGACGAAATGCGTGCCGCGCACCGTGATCGTTTCGAGGATGGAACCCAGGTTGCGGTCCTCAGTGTGCAGGTAAAAGATTCCTTCGCCACCCCGCGCGGCCAGCGGTTTGACGACGATTTCCCCGTGCTGCAGCAGAAAACCCCGCAATTCCGCCATATCGCGGCTGACCAGGTAGGGGGGCAGCCAACGGGAAAACTGTAACGGGAAAAGCTTTTCGTTGGCCAGCCGGATCGAGGCCGGATCGTTGACCACCCAGGTGCCGGCATGTTCAAGAATCTGGCAGGCATGCAGGAAGTCCATGTCCACCGGCGGATCCTTGCGCATCAGCACGCAATCAAAATCCCGCAAGGGTCGCGCAACCGCTTCACCCAATGCAAAAAAACGTTCACTATCGTCCCAGACCTGCACCGGCTGGAGCCGACCCCAAGCCTGCCCATCTCGCAAAGACAATCCATCCAGAGTACAGAGCCAGCATTCATGACCGCGCGCCTGGGCGGAAAGCAACATGGCAAAGGTGCTGTCTTTGGCGGGTTTGATCCCGGCGATGGGATCCATGACTATGACAACGCGCATTGTCATCGCCTCGCCTTGGCCCAGTCTTCGGCCTCGCGTGCCGCCGCCAGCAACGCCAGTCGGGCTATGACGCCATAGGCGTAATGACGGTTGATGGGGGCGTCAGGCGCGGATTTATGACAGGGGTTGATCCCAGGCTCGGCAAAGGCCATCGGCTCGAAATGGGCACCCGGGGCGTTGAGGCTCTCATCCTCACCCTTCTCCCGATGTACGCGATAGAACCCCCCGAGGACCTGTTGTCCGAGCAGGTAGACAACAGGCTCGGCAACGAAGTCTTCCGGCGTCCGCTCGAAGGTATACACGCCCTCCTGGATGAAAACATCGCTCACTGGCAGTCCTTCCTTGCTCTTGGCCATGCGCGTGCGCGCCTTGCGGTTAAGCTCGCGCAGCTCAGCACCCGAGTAGGCGGTCATCACTCCCATGCCATAGGTCCCGGCATCGGCTTTGACGATGACGAAGGGGCGCGCGTCGATGCCATAGTGGCGGTAGCGCTCGGCGATTTCGGCGATGACCGCGTCGACATTGGTGACTAGGCAATCCAGTCCCTCGGCCTGCAGAAAGTTGATTTCCGTGCAGCGGCGAAAGAAAGGATCGATCAGCCAGGGATCGATATCGACGACCTCGGCAAAATCCACAGCCAAGCGCCGGTAATGGGCAAAATGCTGGCTCTTGCGCCGCGTCTGCCAACCGGCGGCCAGCGGCGGCAACAGGGTTTGCTCCAGCCCCTGCAAGATCTCGGGGACGCCACCCGAGAGATCATTGTTGAGCAGGATCATCTGCGGATCGAAATCATCGAGCTGCAGGCGGGCTCCCACGCGGCGTAGTGGCTCGATCAGCAGGCGCTCGCCCGAGGGCAGCTCATGGGCCTGTGCCTCTTCCAGCATCCAGGACGCAATGCGCAACTCGAGTCCCGCCTCCCGCAGCAACTCCGCGAGCCGCGCCACATTTTCCAGATAGTACAAGTTACGCGTGTGGTTTTCGGGAATGAGCAGCAGACGCTGCAGGCTCGGGTGATACTGATCCAGGTAATGCTGGATCGCGGTGATGTGCAGCGCTTCATGCTCGGGGTTGAGATTGTTGAAGCCCGCGGGGAACAGGTTGGTATCGATTGGCGCCAGCTTGAAACCGGCGTTGCGTAGATCCACCGAGCCATAAAAAGGCGGCGGGGTGCTTTGCCACTGACAGCGGAACCAGCGCTCGATGGCACACTGGTTACGAACCAGGTGCTCTTCCAGTTCGTGCAGCGGATCGACCTGGTTGGTCACCAGGCGCGTTGGGGTAGAAAGAACGGAAATCAAGCGTGACGCTCCGACAGAGGTTGATAGGCGCGGGTGGAGGCCCCCGTATAATTTTGTGTGGGGCGGAAGATACGGTTATTGCTGAGCTGCTCGCGCCAGTGCGCCAGCCAGCCGACGCTACGCGCCATGGCAAAGATGGGGGTAAAGAGATCGCTGCGAATCCCCATCTCGTGGTACAGCACACCCGAGTAGAAGTCGACATTGGCATGGATCCCTTTCGGCCCCAGGCGTTCTGCAGCGGCCTCCTCCAGGGCGCGGGCGATGGCGAACTGCTTGCTTTGCCGCAGATGTCCCGCCTGCGCCAAGTCCGCCATCATCTCCTTGAGGATGGCCGCACGCGGGTCGGTGGTTTTGTAGACCCGATGGCCGAAGCCCCAGATCTTTTCCTTGGCCGTGAGGCGCGCCTCCAGAAAAGGCACGACATTATCCACGCTGCCAATCTCCTCGAGCATCTCCACCACGCGCTGATTGGCACCGCCATGCAGAGGGCCCGCGAGGGTGCCCACTGCCCCGGCAATCACATGATAGGGATTGGTGAGGGTGGAGGTGCTGACCAGGACCGAGAAGGTACTGGCGTTGATGGTGTGCTCCGCATGCAGGATGAAGCAGGCATCGAGAATCCGCGCGTGCAGCGGATCCGGCTCACGCCCGTGCAGCATGTAGAGAAAGTTGGCGGCATGCGACAGGTCGCTGCGCGGTGGGATGGGATCATTGCCAAAGCGCATCTGATCCCACATGGCGACAATGGTGGGTATCCGCGCAATGATGCGCATCGCCATGGCATCGAGATGCGAGGCATTGTCCCGTTCGGCATCGGATAGCTCCTGCTGCGGATAGAACATCCCCAGGCTGGCAATGGCGCAATGCAGCATGTCCATGGGATGCCCGGTCACCGGCAGAAACTTCATGATTTCCCGCACGTTGTACTTGATCTGGCGATGCGCCCGCAGTCCCGCATCAAAACGTTCGAGATCTTTGGCCTGGGGCAGCTCCCCGTCGAGGAGCAGCAAAGCGACCTCCTCATAGTTACTCTGCGCAACCAGCTCGGCGATGGGATAGCCGCGATACGAGAGCAAGCCCGCCGTCCCATCGATATGAGAGATAGCGGAATGGGTGGCGGGCACCCCTTCCAGTCCGGGGACGACAGTGGCATCAGTCATGGCGTTTCTCCTTTGGACAGGGGCAGGGAACTACTGCATCATACCCCGCGCAAAAAAAGAAAGGGAGACGGATGCCTCCCTTTCGGCCTTGCTCTGCCGGGGCCTTTCAGGCGGAGAAGGACGACCCGCAACCGCAGGTGGTCGTAGCGTTGGGGTTCTTGATAACGAACTGCGCGCCTTCCAGACCCTCACTATAGTCGATTTCCGCACCGACCAGATACTGATAGCTCATCGGATCGATCAAGAGGCGGACGCCAAACTGCTCCACCTCGGTGTCGCCATCATTGACGTTTTCGTCAAAGGTGAAGCCGTACTGAAAGCCCGAACAGCCCCCCCCGGTCACGAAGACCCGCAGCTTGAGATCCGGGCTGCCCTCCTCTTCGATCAGGGATTTGATCTTGTCCGCAGCGCTGTCGGTCAGGGTCATCACCGGCGGCAGGGTATCCAGATCCGTCATGGTTTCCGTAGCTGTGCTCATTCCCACATTCTCCTCACGCACGTGCGCGTAGCATCAGAAATACCCGACAATTTTGCTCGTCTTTACCTGCGGACGTCAAGAACCGTCCTGACCGCGCTTGGGCACGAACTGAATGGCGGCAACGCGGGCTGCCACCAGCACTGCCAGGAGCGCCGCCGTGGCCAGCAGATCCAAAGGGCCCAGCCGATGGGCATAGAGGCCAATGAAGACCTCGCGCAGGATGAAGACAATGGCGACTTCTGCCAGGACCCGCAGGCGAATGCGGTGAAACTCGAGGTAATCGGTAAAGGTGCGGAAAAGCTCGATGAGCACGAAAACCGAGAGCACATCCGAGACCAGATTGGAGATGACCTCTTCCTGGTGCAGACTGAAAAATGCCGCGTAGACATCGCCGATCAGGCTCCAGACCGCATAGAGCAAAGTGATCAGCATGAGGAAGATGAGGACTGTGATGACAAAATCCAGCATCCTTCCATAAAAACGGATCACGGAACCGCGCAGGCCGGCGATCTCGCTGTAGCTGGCGGCGGATTTTTGCGCGCGCTCGCTCAAGGGATTTACTGCTTATTGCGTGCCGAGCGCCGCAACCGAGATTGCAGACGCCGCGCCATTTCGCCAAAGAGCTCCGTCTGCGTCGGGTGCGGATGAATGGCGCTGCCCACCTGTTCCAGCGTCAGTTCGCCATGGACCATCAAGACGGCCTCGCCGACCAGGGTATCGGCATGATCCGCCAGGAAGTGTACCCCGACGATGCGCTGACTCTGCTTGTCCGCGACCAACTTGATCAAGCCCTCGGTCTCGCCGGTCATCATCGCCTTGGCGTCGATGGACAAGGGCACCTTGACCTCTGCCACATCCATCCCGACGGCCTTGGCCTGCTCACCGGAAAGGCCGACGAAGGCCACCTGCGGGCGGGTAAAGGTCACGCCACTGTCCTTGCGCTGATCGTAGCGCGCCGATTCACCCAGCAGATTGGCCGCCGCTACCCGCCCCTGTTGGCCGGCCGTATGGGCAAGCATGTAGCCGCCAATGACGTCACCGACGGCAAAGATATGCGGGACATTGGTCTGACAGCGATCATTGGTGGCAATGGCGCCGCGCTCGCCCAGCTGTACGCCGGCCTTGTCCAGTTGCAGGGCTTCGGTATGCGGACGCTTACCGGTAGCGATCAGCAGCAGCTCGGCGACATAGTCGTGCTCCTGAGCTTCGGCGTCACGATAGCATACCGTCACATCTCCCTTGCCACCGCTGATCTTCTGCACCGCCACACTGGTGCGCACCGTAAGACGCGGGCTGTTCTTGGCCAGCACCGCCATCAGTTGCTCGGCAACCTCTTTCTCCATTTCGGCGACCGGACGTGGCAGGGCCTCCAGCACCAGCACCTCGGCACCGAAATCGTGGAACATCTGCGCCATTTCCATGCCGATCGCACCGGCGCCGATGACACAGAGTTTCTTCGGGGGCGCAGCAAGGTCCCAGACCGTATCCGAGGTCACCGCAGCACCCGCGGCCAGCGCTTCCCGCGCGCCGGGAATGGGCGGCACGAAGGCCGGCGCACCAGTGGCAATGACGCAGGCGCCGAAGCTCAGGCTGCGGGCGTCCTTGCCCGCGATTTCGACGCTATGCGGCCCGGTGAATCGAGCGAAGCCTTCCAGTACCTGAATCTTCATGCCTTGGTCAGTCTTCAGCGCCATCTCACCGCGCGTCTGCAGGATACCACGGCGATGTTTTTCCAGTTGCGCCCAATCCAGCTTGGCTTCGCCCAGGGCGATACCCATGGCGGCGTCGTGGGCGCGATCGCGAATGCGGTCGGCCGCCGCGCGCCACGCCTTGGAGGGAATACAACCGCGCCAGAGACACTCGCCTCCGGGATAGGGGGCATTGTTCACCAGGGTAACCCGAATGCCATGCTCGGCCAGCTCCCGTGCACAATCCTCACCACCAGGACCACCGCCAATGACCAGCACCTGGGTATCGTAGTCGCCCTCGGGGATGACGGGACCGCTGCTTCCAGCCCAAGCCTCGGGCTGCTCGATGGCCATTTTCAGATCCTTGAGAAATGCTGCCGCCTCCGCCCCATTGACCACCCGGTGGTCGGCGGTGATGGTGATTGGCATGCCCTGCGGACCCGTCGCCGCCACCGCGAGGATCGCGGCCGTACCCGGAGTAACGATGGCATCGAACTGACTGATGCCGTACATGCCCATGTTGGAAATGGTGAAGGTTGGGTTCTGATACTCCGGCGGACTCATGCGCCGCTTGCGCGCCTTCTCCAGCAAAGGCTTCCACGCCGCCTGCAATTCACTCAGGGAATGGCTGGCCACGTCGCGCAAGACGGGTACCACCAGACCGCCGTCTTCCGTGGTGGCGGCAATACCAATGTCGTGCGACCGATTGTCGACGATGCGATCCCCCGGCTGATAGGCGGCGTTGATCAGGGGATGCTTTTCGAGGGCCGCGGAGGCAGCCTTGGCCAAGGCCACGGTGACCGAGACCCCGCTGGCCTTGGCCACCCGCAGCAAAGCATCCGGCTGCACGTGGATGGTCACATGAAATACCGGGATGCTGAGGGAAGCCGTCATGGCCTGACTGATGGCCTTTTCGATGGCAGTCATCGCACGGCCATTGCCAGGCACCGGCGCTGCCACCGGGACGGCAACGGCGGCCGGCGCGGAACTCCGGGCGAGGACATCGGCAGCCACGATGACGCCCGCTGGACCCGACCCACGAAGCTCTTCCAGAGACACGCCGCGCTCCCCGGCCAGCAGGCGGGCATAAGGGCTGGCCGTAGCGCTCGTCGGCCGGGGGGCCGGCTGGACGACGCCACTTGTCCGCAGTGGAGCTTGCGCGCTGGCAGCGGGAGCAGAGGGCATGGGCGCAGGCGCTGCCGCAGCCGTTTCTGCATTGGACTTGGCGGGCGTCGCAGCCACTGAGGCGGTATCGCGCCGGACCTGCGTAGGCTCATCCACCAGATAGGCAACGGGTTCGCCCACCGGAACCACGGCATCTGCCGCCACCAAGGGGCCGGACAGGAAACCAGAGCGGAAGACTTCGACATCCATGATGGCCTTGTCGGTTTCCACTGTCGCAACCACGTCCCCGCGTTCGACACGCTCGCCGGGCTGTTTTTCCCAGGAGACCAGCACGCCTTCCGTCATGGTGTCCGACAGTTGCGGCATCTTGATGGCATACCCCAGGTCGGCGTTCGACGCGGCTGGCGGCGGGCTGCTCGATGTCGCTGCCGGACTGGCCTCCACGCTCGCGTCAGGACTATCGACCAGATAGGCGATGGCTTCACCCACCGGCACTACGGCGTCGACAGCTGCCAGCGGACCAGCCAGGTAGCCGGAGCGAAAGACCTCGACGTCCATGATGGCCTTGTCGGTTTCCACTGTCGCAACCACGTCCCCGCGTTCGACGCGCTCGCCGGCTTGCTTTTCCCAGGAGACCAGCACGCCCTCGGTCATGGTATCCGACAATTGGGGCATTTTGATGACGTATGCTTCAGCCATATCTCACCATTTCAAAAAGGTGGGCGCGCCCTCGCGGGGCGCCGGAAATTACTTGCCCAGCAGTTTTTTGGCTGCTGCGACTACGTCGTCGGCATTGGGAATGGCCGCCTTTTCCAGGCGGCGATTGTAGGGGATGGGCACGTCCTTCGCGTGTACGCGCACGGGCGCGGCGTCGAGCTCGAAGAAGGCATCTTCGTTGATCAAGGCCATCACCTCGGCACCCACTCCCACCGGGGCCTCATCTTCCTCGACGATCAGGGCACGGTGCGTCTTGCGCACACTGGCAGCAATGCCTGCACGATCCAGAGGTTTCAGGGCACGCAGGTCGATGACCTCGGCCTCGACCCCCTCCTTGGCCAGACGCTCCGCTGCCTGCAAGGCCCAGTGGACACTGATGTTATAGGCAAAGATGCTCAGATCCCGCCCCGGACGCATTACTTTCACGCCTTCCAGCGGAGTGAAAAACTCCTCGTCCGGCACCTCGCCTTTCAGGTTATACATGCTTTCATGTTCGATAAGCACAACCGGATCATCGGAGCGCACGGCACTCTTGAGCAAGCCATAGGCGTCGCGGGGGGTAGCAGGGGTCACAACGCGCAGGCCAGAAATTCCCATGAACACCTTTTCCATGCGTGCCGAGTGCTGTGCCCCCAACTGATGCGCGGTGCCGCCGGGCACCCGCATGACGAAGGGGCAGCGGATCTTGCCGCCAGACATATAGTGGATCTTGGCAGCGTTGTTCATGAGCTGATCCATCGCCAGCCAGGCGAAGTTGACACTCATGATTTCGACGATGGGGCGGCAACCAAGCATGGCTGCACCGATCCCGATACCGGTATAGCTATTCTCCGAAATGGGGGTGTCGATTACCCGCTCCGGACCATATTTCGCGTAGAGACCCGATGTCGCCTTATAGGTCCCCCCGGCCACACCAATATCCTCGCCCATTGCAAACACCAGCGGATCCCGTGCCAGCTCCTCGTCGTGGGCACGCAAAATGGCCTGCCAATACATCATCTCTGCCATGCTTACGCCCCCTCTGCCACGTACACATACCGCTCCAGATCCTCGACCCGGGGCTCCGGACTTTCGAGAGCAAAGCGGACGATCTCGTTTTCAATCTGCTCCAGGATTTCCTCGTCCATCGCCTGGAAAGCGGCGGCATCGATGATGCCCGCTGCTTCCAGCCGTTTCTTGTAGATGCCGATGGGATCACGCTGCGCCCATTGCTCCACTTCTTCCTTGCTACGATAGGCGCCGGAGTCGGACATGGAGTGCCCACGCAGACGGTAGGTCATCAACTCGAGAAAATAAGGCTCTCTCTTCTCGCGGACATGGGTGATGGCCTTCTCGGCCTCTGCCATGACCACATCGATATCCTGACCATCCACCTGGGAAGCCGCGATCTTATAGGGGGCGACACGCAGGTACTGATTGATCTCGGAGGAGGCGCGTTCGATTGCCGTACCGATGCCGTAGAGATTGTTTTCGCAGACGAAGAGCACCGGCAGCTTCCATAGGCTGGCCATATTCATGGTTTCATGAAAAGTACCCTGATTGTTGGCGCCATCGCCGAGAAAACAGATGGCGATTTCGTCCCCGCCGCGCAACTTGATGGCCTTGGCAAAGCCGGCGGCAAGAGGGAAAGGGCCACCGACCAGGGCATAGCCACCCATGAAATGGTGATCGACGTCATAGATGTGCATGGAACCACCGCGACCACGGGAAGACCCGGTTTCCTTACCGTAGAGCTCGGCCATGACCTCCTTGGGATCGGCGCCACACTGAATCGCGTGAATGTGGTCACGATACCCGGTAACCACATAGTCCTGACCCTTGCGTGCCTTTTCCAGCACCCCAATGGCACAGGCCTCCTGACCGGGATAGAGGTGGAGAAAGCCACCGATCTCCCGTTCCTGGTAAGCCTGGGCGCATCGCTCTTCAAAACGACGCGCAAAAAGCATTTCACGCAGCAGGCGCTTTCGGTCGCTGGCTTCCATATTCCCCCAAAGATCATAACCGATAGATCACGTCATGATCGCAAAGGGGTTGGACAAGCGTCAAGCGGAGCGCTGCCGCCCCGCAACCACTTCAATTCCCGTTTAGGGAACGCTCGATATTCGGCAGGGCCGCCCCAACACCGGCGCCGACCGCGCCCCCGACGGCCGCCCCCACCGCAGGATTACCAGCGACGACAGTACCCAGAACGGCGCCTCCGGCGGCGCCGATAGCGCCACCACTCAGGGCACGCTGGCCGGTGGGGCTCATATTGGCGCAGCCTGCCAAGCCAGCGACCAGTAGCAGCAGAACCGCAGATTTTACAATACGGCCTGTCATGTTGTTCATACGATCTCCTCTTCTCTGGTTCTTAGTGATGCCAATCACGATGCCAGCCATCATCCCAGTCGCGATCGCGCTGCCAACGACCGGCCCATGGCGGTGGGCCCGGACGCCAGCGCGGTGCTGGCTGGTATACCACTACCCGGGGTGGCGGGGGCGCGTAATAGACCCGACGGGGTGGCGGCGCATAGATCACCGGTGGAGCGACATAGTAACCGGGCGCATTCCCCAGATACAGACTCAGGCCCGGGACCGCGACCCCAAGATTCAAATCGTCGGCACTTGCGGCCACGCTGTAGCCCAGGGAGGCAAGGCCCAACACCGCTCCCACCATCGCAGCAACGACTTTTTTGTCAAAGAATTTCATGGCTACACCTCCGTGTTTTGATCCTTCGGAGAGAAAGCCAAGCAAAGTACATGCCGGAAATGAAGATGCTGGAATATCAAGGTTCTACCATCGCTTTGGTTTCGGCAACTGTCGCCGAATGTCGACAGTTTCGCCTAGGGCTCGTCTCCATTGCCGGGAATCTCTCGCTGACGCTCGGCAAGGATTTGGCTCTGAAGATTGCGCAGCGCCTCCTCCACATCCTGCCAGTAATGGTTGCGCGGAGAATCGGCTCCGCCCGCCAAAGCGCGAGAGAGCATCGATTGATACTGGCGATAGGCGATGTACAGGGAGTCTCCTGCGCTGTAGCCCAGACGAGACAAGGCGGCATCATAGGGACCATCGCGACGCAAGGCACTCTCCAAGATAAACAACTGCCGCCCTGCGGGTTGCAAGGTTTTCTTGATGACCGCGTGAATGCTCAAAATCCCCGCAAACAATCCGAACAATGTTGCCGGTCTTGCGCCATCCAAGCGCAGAGGGACTTCCAGAAAGCGGCGCAGATCCTTGAAGGGAAGGGGCCGACTGATGCCATAGCCCTGCAACTTAGCGACCCCGAGCGTCAGAAGCACGTCGAGGATTTCGGCAGTTTCGACACCTTCCACCACCAGCTCCACGCCGAGTTCCTCGGCGAGATCCTGCAGGACCCGGATGAAGTGCAGATCCTCTGGATGCTCCGGCAACGCGCGCACAAAATGTTGATCCACCTTAATTTTGTCAATCGGTAGATCGCGCAGGCGCTCCAAGGAGGCATAAGCGGTACCCACATCATCGAGAGCCAGATGGATGCCCATGGCACGAATCTCAGCCATCACCTCTGCCGCCACGGGCTGATCGAGGAAATCTCCACTTTCCAGGATCTCCATGGTGATGCGGTCCGGCGACACAGGGCTTGCCGCCAGGATACCGCGCAGGCAAGGCAGGCAGTAACGCGTGAACGATTGTGCCGGGACATTGAAGGACAGCCCAAGGAGCCAGCCCTCCGTCTCCAGTGCGCCGATGTCCTGCAGAGCGGCTGTGAGCAGTTGCCAGCTCAGGTTCTGGAGCTCCCCCAATTTGAGATGGGGAAGAAATTCTGCCGGGGTCAGGACACGGCCATCCACATCCCGCAGACGGGCAAGCGCCTCCACTCCGCGGACACCACCATCAAAACCGTCGATGATCGGTTGATACCAGACCTCAAGGCCATTTTCCGCCAGGAGGCGTTGTGCGAGAGTGCGAGCCTTGGTTTCCAACTCCTGCCCGGCAATCGCCCAACTGTGCAAACGGTCGGCCTTGTGCGCCTTGGCCAAGCTCAATGCCTGCCGTGCCTGACGCAGGAGACTATCGAGGTAATGTTCCTCATCACCGGCGAGCATTGCCACACCCATGCTGGCTGTCAACTGCAGCTTGCCGTCAGGCAGCGCAAAATCGATGCCGAGCGCAGCTTCCACATCGTCGAGCTTCTGCCGCAGACCCGGCACGCCACCCACGACAAAAAACAGCAGGATGAATTCATCTCCACCAAGACGTGCCACCAGATCGTCCGGTCCCAAAACACTCTCCAAACGCTCCCGTACAAGCGACAGGATCTGGTCTCCGATCTGGCGTTGGAAACGTTCGTTGATCTGATGGAAATCATCAATGTCTAGCACCGCCAGGGCCGCCCCCTCACCACTCTCTACGACCTGAAAGTGAAACCTGGTGTAGGCTTGTTCCAGCCGCGAGCGATTCGCGGCACCGGTAAGGGGATCGAAGTCCGCCAGAAGATCCAGCATTCCCTGGGCTTGTTCCAGCGCATTCCGGCGCTGCCAAAGGCTCAAAATCAGGCCGAAGCTTTCCGCAACCTGCTGCAGGAATGGTTCGACAGCAGCATTCGTCGTCTGGCTTTGCTCTCGCAGTAAACAGAGCAACGCGCCCCAGGCTTGGGAGCGCCCCTCCAGGAATAGGGGCTGGGCGATTGCGCAACACAGATCTTCCCTCGCCAGCGACTCCTTCAGCGAGGCCAGCAGTACACAGTCCTGTATACGGTCGATGCGCAGTACACTACCACGATGCAGCGCCCGGCCCACCAAGGTCTGAGGTACTTCTCCAGCCGTCCCCACCGGCAGGGAGAGATCCTTCAAGTCGACAAACTGGCGATCGGTACTCGCCATGGCCAACAAGTTTGCGGTGGATTCATTGATATCGGCCTGCAGGAGAAAACAACTGTGAATGCCACTTTCCTGGACTACCGCATCGCAGATCGCAGGGTACAGATCGAACAGATTCTTCACCCGCAACAAACGATGATGAATGGCAAGCGCTGCCGACTGGAATTGCCGCAAGCCAAGCAAGGAATCCGCATTTTTGATTGCTATTCGATAAAAAACCCAAAGGAGGATCATCAGCGCAACAAACGGCAGACTGAGCTGCAACCATTGAGCAAAAGAAAGGGTATCCAGCCAACCACTACGGCGCCAGCGCATCTCCAGGACCCAGGGTAGGCCCGGTATGGGAGCCCGTACCCGCTGCAGATCTGAGACATTCTGCGGGTCCGGCGGCCCCCAATGCCCACCGGCATCGAGTTCCGCGATGGGTTGACCAAGGCGCTCTACCCAGACCAGCACTCCCGGTTGAGGTACCTGACTTAGCAAATCCCGCATGGCAACCGGTTGGCCCAGAAACCCTACTGGTTTTCCCCGTGCATCGTAGAGAGGGATACGTGTGGGAAGGATCCACAACCCATATCTCGCGGCATAGAGGGGTTCGGCAACGAGCCAGTCGCGTTCGCCACTGGCAGTAAAAAACGCGCTCCCCGGGACCATCGCATGCGGACTTTGTGCGCGATTGGTCGACCAGACAATGATATTCCCACTGGCATCCTGGATATTGGTCGCCAAAGAATTCCGGTGGTTCTTCTGATAACTCTTCAGAGTCTTACGGCTCTCGAGATCCGGATAGGGCGATTGCCCCGCATCAAAACGCAGGGTTTCCCGCAAAAACAGGAGATCATGAAAATGGCCATCCAGACGTCGCCGTATCTGCTGTGCCATGGTATTGAGCTGATGCGTTTTGAGATGGAAGAAGTTTTCCTGCTGACGCTCTATTTCTGTGCGGACCAGCCAACCGTACAGCAGGAAAAATATGATGGCAATACCCCAAAAAAACGCGCGGATACTGCGCCGTAGTCGCCGGCGTCGTCGATCAAAGTCGTGCTGACCCTGCGCGGCGAGCATGGCGAAGTCAGAATTGGACATAGCGATTGCGTTGCGGCAAACGCAGGCAATGGATGATTCGTTCTACGCTATACAACACTGGATCCCCAGTACTCTGGGAAGCGCCACTCTTCCCAAGATGATATCAGTCACCAGACTCCAGTACGCAGAGCCAGCGCCCCCATACCAGTTACTATAGTCGAAAAACGTGATTCGGCAAGTTTACATCGCGCTTTTAAAATAGATGGTATATGGCGCAACTTTTTTGATAAGTTACGGCTACGGTAAGAGCGGGATTTGCGCCAATCCCAGATTTTCCGGCCAGGAAAAGAGTACATTCAGGTTTTGCACCGCCTGCCCGGCGGCACCCTTCACCAAATTATCGATGACCGAGAGGACCACCACTTGCCCCGGGCGTGGCTGGTGCAGGGCAATGCGGCAGACATTGGCGCCGCGCACCGTGCGGGTACTGGGATGCTCGCCGAAGGGCAGCACGTCGACAAAGGGTTCTTGAGCGTAACGCTGCGCAAAGAGGTCCTGCAATGCTTCGTTGCTCATCGGCTTGTGCAATCGGCCATAGAGGGTCGCGTGAATACCGCGGATCATCGGCATCAGGTGCGGCGAAAACTGGACTTGGATGCTGCGCCCGCGATCCGGCTTAGAGTCTCCTCGATTTCGGGACGGTGGCGGTGCCCACTCACGCCATAAGCAGTCACGCTATCGGCGCTTTCCGGCAAGATCAGGCCCAGACGGGCCGTGCGACCGGCGCCACTCACACCGGACTTGCAATCGGCAATCAGGCAGTCTGGATCAAGCAGGTCCGCCTCCAGCAGAGGAGCAAAGCCCAGGGTAACCGCCGTCGGGTAGCAGCCGGGATTGGCGACCAGGCGACTGCCGCGGATTTCGTCGCGAAAGAGCTCTGGCAAGCCGTAACTGGCCTGCGGCAGAAGCGCGGGACTGGAGTGCTCCTGATGGTACCACTCCGCAAAGAGTGCAGCATCGGAAAGACGGAAATCGGCGCTAAGGTCGATCAGTCTGCCCCCCGCCGCCAGAAGCTCAGGCGCCATTTCCATGGCCACACCATGGGGAGTGGCAAAGAATATTACATCCAGACCCTGGAGATCCTTGCTGGAAACCGCCGAAAATTTTAGATCGGTATGCCCACGCAAACTAGGGAATAGACCATCGACCCGCTGCCCTGCTTCGCCTCGGGAGGTAATAACAGCGACTTCGACTTCCGGATGCGGCAACAGCAAACGCAACAGCTCGACGCCTGTGTACCCGGTACCGCCAACTATACCGACGCGAATCATGATGTCGTCCCCCGAACAAATAGAAAAGCCGCCCGGAGGCGGCTGGACCGAGCGCGATATCTCTCAGCGCTTGGAGAACTGGTGGCTGCGCCGCGCCTTGTGCTTACCGACCTTCTTGCGCTCTACCTCGCGTGCGTCACGGGTCACGAAACCCGCGCTACGCAGAGGACGTCGCAGGGTCTCATCGTAAGCCATCAGGGCACGGGTGATACCATGACGAATCGCACCCGCCTGACCACTGGCGCCACCGCCACTGACGTTGACAAGGATATCGAACTGGCTACCGTTACCGGTCAACTCCAGGGGCTGCAACACGATCATGCGCGAGGTTTCGCGGCCAAAATACTCTTCCAGACTGCGCTTGTTGATGCTGATCTTGCCGCTGCCGCGCCGCAGGTAGACACGCGCGGTAGCACTCTTGCGACGACCGGTACCGTAATACTGTTCCATACGAAATCCGCCTTAGAATTGCAGGGGTTGGGGCTGCTGCGCCGCGTGCGGGTGCTGCGCGCCGGTGTAGACCTTGAGTTTACGATACATGGCTCGACCCAAGGGATTCTTCGGCAGCATGCCCTTGACGGCGAGCTCGATGACTCGCTCTGGATGCGTCTCCATCATTTTCTCAAAAGACGCGCTCTTCAGGTTGCCGACGTAACCGGTATGCCGATAATACATCTTATCCTTGGCCTTGTTGCCAGTCACCGCGATTTTGTCGGCATTGATGACGACGATGTAGTCGCCGATGTCGGCATGCGGAGTGTACTCCGGCTTGTGCTTGCCGCGCAGGCGCTTGGCAATTTCCGCGGAAAGACGGCCAAGGACCTTGTCCGTGGCATCGACAACAAACCAATCCCCTTGTACTTCATGGGATTTGGCAGAATAGGTTTTCATGCAGCACTCCGCTCTACCTGTACGTCAAGGCGCGAGAGGATAAAGTGAAGTGCCGCCCCTGTCAATAAAAATCTGCCCACAGCGAGGAAGCGCCCTCAACGCATAGCGGCTTCGACTTCCTTGGCAAAGGCAGGATTTTTCTGCGTCTCCTGCAGCATGCTGGAATATTGCTCCGCCGTCAGGTGATGACTCGCCAAAATGGCATTCACCTTGTCCATGTAAGATTTCTTCATTGCCTGCTTCTGCGCGTCTGTAACCCCAGGCTTGTTGATCGCGGCATGGACCTGCTCGTTCAATGGCTTGATCTGCTCTACGGCCCGGGCGAAGTCCTGAACCTGCCCGGCTGTAGCCGCTAACGCGGAAACACTGACAAGGCCAGCAAGGCCCAGGAATACGACGCCAATGATGCCCGCGCGTAGCGGCGAAATGGATACATTCTGCATCTGCTTTCTCCTCCCACAGTAACGATAATAAACCAGTATATCAGCAAGTTACGTCAGGTTTTCCGATATTCTTGACAACACCCTAGCGCCTCGGCAGGGGGATTGCAAGCTAGAGAGAGATCGCTTGACCCCAGTTCCGCTGGCAGTCAACTGCCAGTCTGTAGCGTTCCCCGCTCGATGCGTACGCCCACGTCGCGGGTACCGCGCACCGCCGCCGGTTTGTGCACACCTACCCGCACCCAGGGCGCGCCGAAGTCCTCGCGCACCATACGCGCAAGGGTTTCCGCCACGGTCTCGACCAGCTGTGTTTCCGTTGCTTCCAGATATTCGACAATACGGTCACACACAGTTTGGTAGTTGATGGTGGCGTTTACCCTGTCACTCGCGGCAGCCCGCGCTGCGTCTGCGGCAATTTCCAGGTCGATCAGGACCGTCTGCGGCACCTCACGCTCCCAGTCGTAGATACCAATTCGGGTCTGGACCTTGAGTTCGCGCACGAAAAGGATATCCATGGGCTCTCCATTCTGTTGCCTGGCAAAGCCTGTTCTTCGCCAGGGAATGCTTTATGATACCGCTTTCTCCGGCAGCTGCCATGCACTGAGAGACCCGGTTTTGCTATTTTCCTCTTCCTGGCTAGTCCTGTTGTGGTGTCTGGCCGCGTATCTTGTCGGTTCCCTCGCCACAGCCATCTTTGTCAGCCGTGCCTTGGGACTGCCTGATCCGCGACAGGCAGGTTCGTACAATCCTGGGGCGACCAATGTACTGCGCCTGGGCGGGAAGAAGGCGGCGGCATTGACCTTGCTCGGGGATCTGTTCAAGGGCTTGCTGCCGGTCCTGGCGGCTCGCCTGGCAGGATTACCGGCCTGGGTCGTGGCCCTGGTGGCCTTGGCGACCTTCCTCGGTCATCTCTACCCCCTCTATTTCGGCTTTCGCGGCGGCAAAGGCGTGGCCACGACCTTGGGCATCCTGCTGGCCATCGCTCCGCTGCTGGGTCTCGCCACCCTCGCTACCTGGCTACTGGTATTTGCCGTCAGCCGGGTGTCCTCGCTTGCCGCACTCAGCGCCACAGTTGCGGCACCGGTCTATGCCTGGTTCCTGTTGCCACAGCCCAGTCTACGCGGGCTCGTTCTGGTGCTGGCACTTTGGGTACTCTGGCGTCATCGCAGCAATATTCAGCGTCTGCGCAGTGGCGAGGAACGAGCGTTCCGACGGCGCCAATAAAAAAAGGCACCTCGTCGAGGTGCCTGCGTTTGCGTTACGAATCCCTAGGCGCAGAGTGCGGGCTTGACGCGCAGCTCATGGCTAGGCACGCCCATCATTTCTACCTGCCCGCGCTTCATCTCCATGGTGGAGACCTGCGCCGCGCCAAAGGCCTCCCGCAGGAAACTTAGGGCATCTTCCGGCTGGATGACGTCGCCGCAAGTGAAGACATCCACCGCAGCGTAGCCATATTCCGGCCAGGTGTGGATGGCCAGATGGGATTCAGCGACGATGACCGCCCCACTGACTCCATACGGAGAAAAGTGATGGAAGGTCTGGGTGACGATGGTGCAGTTGGCACGACGAGCGGCCTCGAGCATGGCATCGGTAACAAAATCTACATCCGACAAGGTACTGCTGTCGCATCCGTAAAAGTCCGCGACGATTTGATGTCCCAATGAGCGCATAGGTGCCCCCCCTAACTAGCAAAAAGGTTAAGAAGTAGCTCCCGTGCACCCCCAGACAGTACTTGGTTTTATGCCCTACCTTGCTGGAACCGGCAGTGCCGCGCTCCGAGTCTCTTAAGGACTGACCCCTCCGTAACTGCTTTCGGTGCCGTGGAAACAGGCCCGCAACTATACAGGTTTTGCGCGGTGATGCAAGGTCTCCCAAAAACATCGCAACCCCCTCAAGAGAAAGAAGGTTTATCAGCAACTGTTACGAATTTCCATGACGAAAAACTCTGTAACATCCACGATTGGCCTAGAAGTGCCTCGACCCCGTATAATTGATGGGTGAACGGCGGAGTGGAAGAGGAATTTTGGCAGAGGAAAACTTGGTAGAGATACGCGGCCTGCACTTTGCGCGCGGAGAGCACGTCGTCCTCGACGGGATCGACCTGCATGTTCCGCGCGGGGCGGTTATTGCCGTCATGGGTGCCAGCGGGGGGGGCAAGACCACGCTGCTCAACCTCGTCGCTGGCAGCCTGCAGGGTCAACGCGGCCAGGTACTCGTCGCCGGCAAAGACACCACCAGCCTTTCCCGCGCCGAACTATATCGCCTGCGGCAACAGATGGGGATGCTGTTTCAGCACAGTGCCCTGTTTACCGATCTCAGCGCCTTCGAGAACGTCGCCTTCCCCCTGCGTCGTCATTTTCGCCTGCCCGAGTCCCTACTGCAAAAGCTGGTGCTGATGAAACTCGAGGCGGTGGGCCTGCGTGGCGCCGCGCAACTGATGCCAGCGGAGCTCTCCGGCGGCATGGCGCGCCGCGTTGCCCTCGCTCGCGCGGTGATCATGGATCCTCTGCTCATCCTTTATGATGAGCCCTTCACCGGTCTCGATCCGATTAGCGTCGGGATCATCGCGAGTCTGATTCGCCGACTCAATGACGCCCTCGGGGCCAGCAGCATCGTGGTCAGTCACGATGTCAAGGAGACTTTCGCAATTGCCGATTATGGCTACATCCTGGGGGGCGGCAAGGTGATTGCCGAAGGCAGCCCCGATGCCTTGCGCAGCAGCGAATCCCCCCTGGCACAGCAGTTTCTGCGGGGTAGTCCGGAAGGACCGGTGCCCTTTCATTATCCAGCGGCGACGACCTTTGCCCAGGATCTGGGATTGCAGGTGAACAAATGAACGAGTTTTTCATCCCTCGTCTCGGCCATACGGTCTGGGAGAGCGTACCGCGTCTTGGTGCCGCCACCCGTCTCTTACTGGGGGGCCTGGGCGCAGTCGGCAACCGTCATTTCAGCTTCCGCCAATGGCTCCGGGAAGTGTACGGGCTTGGTGTCCTGTCCTTGGCGCTGATGATCGTCGCGGCATTTTTCACTGGAATGGTGCTGGGCTTTCAGGGCTATTACGCCTTGGTCCGCTTTGGTGCCACCTCGGCCTTGGGAACCTTGATCGCTCTTTCCCTGCTGCGCGAGTTGGGGCCGGTACTCACTGCCCTGCTCTTTGCCGGCCGCGCGGGCTCGGCCCTGACCGCCGAGATCGGCTCGATGAAGGCGACCGAGCAGCTCGCAGCAATGGAGATGATGGCGGTGAATCCGCTCGCCTGGGTGGTTGCCCCGCGGCTTTGGGGTGGGATTTTCGCCGTACCGATTTTGTGTGTCATTTTCGATCTGGTGGGAATATTCGGCGGCTATCTGGTTTCGGTGCCAGTGCTGGGTGTCGACGGGGGCACCTTTTGGGGCCAGATGCAGTCCAATGTGACACTTAGCGGGGATATCCTCAACGGCTTGCTCAAGGCCCTCTGTTTTGGTCTGATCGTGACCTGGATCGCGGTCTGGCAGGGCTTTTCCGCCAAGCCTACGGCGGAGGGGGTCGGTGCCGCTACCACGCGCAGCGTGGTCATGGCATCACTGGCCGTTCTGGGCCTGGATTTCATTTTGACCGCGCTACTTTTTTGAGGAAGAGATTATGAGTCAACGGGCAATCGACTGGTGGGTGGGCATCTTCGTTCTTTTGGGGATCGCGGCCCTGGCAGTACTGGCCCTGCGCGTCGGCAATCTCTCGGGTTTTGCCTACGGTAACGGCTATGTCTTGCACGCCGATTTCAACAATGTTGGCAGCCTCAAGGATCGTAGCCCGGTCAAGCTGGGGGGCGTGACCATTGGCGAGGTCACCCATATCGGCATGAATCCGCAGACCTTTCGCGCCGAGGTAACGATGCGCATCGAGCCCAGCATCAAGCTCCCCATCGATACCGGCGCATCGATCTACACGCAGGGACTGCTCGGCGAGCAGTACGTCGCCATTCAGCCTGGCGGCATGCCGCAGAACCTCAAGCCGGGCGCCACCATCACCTTGACCCAGGGAGCCGTCAATATCGATCAGCTCATTGGACAGATGGTCTTTGACAAGGCTAGTGGCAGTTCCTCTGGCACCAGCACACATTGATTCGGGAGACTACCATGCACAAGATTCAGCGGGCGCAATCATTCTGGTTTCTGGCGGTGTTTCTGTTCTCGTTCCTGCTGGGACAGACCTCCTTTGCCGCGACAAGCGATGCAGAGGCTGCTGCAGGCGTCGTCCAGAACATGACCCATACCGTTTTGCAGATTCTGCAGAAGAATGAAGGAAAACCCGTCACTCCCGCACTCAAGAAAGAGGTAGCCGCGGCGATCATTCCGCATATCGATTTCAACACCATGTCGGCCTATGTGATGGCGAGCTACTGGCGCCAGATGGACGCTGCCCAGAAAAAGGAATTTACTGAGCTCTTCCAGGAATTGCTGGTCAAGACCTACAGCAATGCGCTGAACCAGTACCACGGGCAGGAGGTCCGGGTGGAGGGCAGCCAGCAAATTTCGCAGAATCCTCCGGTCGCGCAGGTCAACATGGACATCGACCAGAGCCAGGGCAAAACCATCCCGGTCATCTACGCCCTGATCGAGAACCAGAACCAATGGAAGATATACAATATTTACGTGGATGGGGTGAGCCTGGTCCTCAACTATCGTCAGGTCTTCGGCAATATCGCCGGACAACGGGGCATTCCCGCCCTCCTGCAGGACCTGAAACACAAGGTAGCGGATGCGGGAAGCAGCAGCAACGCCCATGCCAGCTGAGGCAGCCTGGGAGCGGGACAGTGGCGGCGGGTTGCTGTTATGCGGGGACTGGCGCCTGCGCCCCCTCGATCAGCTGCTGCGACGCGATGCCGCGAGCCTTCTTCGGCAACGCTGGGAGTATCTGTCCTTCGCCAAGGTCACGGCGCTGGATAGTGCCACGCTGGCTTTTGTTCTGGACTGGCAAAGTGCCCAGCGCGCCCTGGGCAGCCAGGCGGAACTCCGCGCCCCGCCGCGGACGCTTCTCGATCTGGCAAAGTTGTATGGCCTGACGCAACTCTGGCAGGAAAATATCCATGCCTGAGGCGACGGCCGTCCACATTCGTAGTCTACGCAAGACCTATGGCACTGGTTTCCTTGCCCTTGCCGGCATCGACCTGGACGTCGCGCCAGGAGAATTTTTTGGCCTTCTCGGACCCAACGGAGCGGGCAAGTCCACCCTCATCAATATCCTCTCCGGGGTCGTGCACCGTTCCAGCGGCGTCGCGGAAGTGTTCGGCTATGATGTCGAACGCCAGTATCGCCAGAGTCGGCAACTGCTAGGAGTGGTACCCCAGGAGCTGGCCTACGATCCCTTCTTCACCGTTCGCGAGTTTTTGCGCTGGCAATCGGGATACTTTGGCCTGCGCCGCAATGACGACTGGATCGATGAACTGATGGCCGAACTGGACCTGACGGACAAGGCCGATACAAACCTTCGCGCACTCTCCGGCGGTATGAAACGCCGCGTGCTCATCGCCCAGGCGCTGGTACATCAGCCGCCGGTCGTGGTTCTCGATGAGCCGACGGCAGGGGTCGACGTGGAGCTGCGCCAAAGTCTTTGGCGTTTCGTGCGACGATACAACAGCCTTGGCCATACCGTCATCCTGACGACCCATTATCTGGAGGAGGCGGAAGAGCTCTGTGAACGTATCGCCATCCTGCAACATGGGCAGATCATTGCCCTCGACCGAAAGGAGCGTCTGCTCGCCAAAAATCGACGCAAACGCACGCTGACCCTCGAATTTGATCGCGACCCAGGGGAGTTGCCTAGTGGCCTCGATGAGGTGCTGTTGGGAGCCAATGGCAATACTCGGGTCCTGCAGGTCGATGAGGTATTGCACCCGATGAGCGAAGTGCTGCACATCCTGCAGGGACTGCCCGCCCAGATCATCGATCTGCATCTGCAGGAGCCCCGTCTGGAGGAGGTCTTTACCGACCTCTTGCAGGAGGCCCGTAGCAATGGCTGAGGGCCAGCGCCTCGACCTGTTTTTGAAGATGTCGCGTCTGATCAAACGGCGCAGCGTCGCCAAAGCCCTCTGCGATGCCGGACGGGTGCAAATCAACGGGCGCACTGCCAAGGCGGGGACACCGGTACAAGCTGGCGATCTTCTGCACCTAGACCTGCCGCAAGGCCTGGTCGAGGTGGAGGTACTGCGCCTGCCCACGCGGGTGGAAGGGCCGGATGGCGTGGTCAGCATCCTGAGCACAGCGGAATCCACATGAGTCACCCGCGACTCCTGCTGAACGTCGGCGAACCCGCCGGTATCGGACCGGATCTTTGCGTTGCCCTCGCGCAGCATGCGTTGCCGCCTCTGGTGTTGATTGGCGACATCGATTGTCTGCGCCACCGCGCCCTGCAACTCGGGATTCCGGTGGCACTGGAGCCCTGGGATCCCGGCATGCCCTGGCCCGAGGGCCGGCATGTACTGGCCGTTTGGCCTGTCCCACTCGCACACCCCTGTCGCGCCGGACAGCTCGATCCGGCCAATGCGCCTGCCGTTCTGGAGGGACTGGACCGCGCCGTATCCCTGCTGCAAGCCGGGCTGGCCGACGCGCTGGTTACTGGCCCGGTGCACAAGGGCGTGATCAATGACGCGGGCATCCCCTTCAGTGGCCACACCGAGTATCTGGCCGCCCGCTGTGGGCAAAGCGAGGTATTGATGCTGTTGGCGGGGCGCGGACTGCGCGTAGCCCTGGCGACCACACACCTCCCTTTGCGGGACGTTGCCGCCGCCATCAATGCCCACGATCTGGAACGCAGTCTGCGCCTTTTGCAGCAGGGTTTGCAGCAGGATTTTGGCCTGGCAGAGCCACGCATCCGCGTTACGGGACTCAACCCCCATGCGGGCGAGAGTGGTCACCTGGGACGGGAGGAGATCGAGGTCATCGCACCGGTGATCGACAAACTGCAGGGCGAAGGTTGGGCCATCACTGGACCCTGGCCCGCCGATACGCTTTTCACACCGCGCTTTCTGGAGGACACCGACGCCGTACTGGCGATGTACCATGACCAGGGCCTGCCAGTGCTGAAATATCATGCCTTCGGCGAGGCCGTAAACATCACCCTTGGCTTGCCAATCGTGCGTACCAGCGTCGACCATGGTACTGCCTTGGAACTGGCGGGCACGGGCCGGGCCGAGATCCACAGCCTGCTGCACGCCATTCAAGCAGCCGCGGAAATCGTGCGCCAGCGCCGCCTGAACACGACGCCGGAGGCCTAGAAGATGTGCTGCCGCGAGACCGGTACCTGCGCCAGCAGGAATTCCATCTGGTCGGCGAGAATCCGGCGATTACTGAGCAGCAGGTACTCCGCCCAGGTAGGAGTGAACGGCACGGCCAGCAGGGGCATATTGGCCTCCTCCGGCGTGCGGTTGTCCTTGCGACTGTTGCACCAGCGACAGGCGGTAACGACGTTGGTCCAGACATCCCGCCCCTTGCGCGACAGAGGTACGACGTGATCACGGGTGAGATCTCGTTGCGGAAAGCTGCCACCACAGTAGAGGCAAAGATGGCGGTCGCGATGAAACAGGGTAGGGTTGTTCAGGGCCGGGGGACGAATCTTACCCTGATGCCGTCCGCGCACTGCGATCAGCGGGTGGATATCGAGCAGGGAGGTTTCCCCGCTGTGCCGCGACATGCCACCATGTGCGGTGAAAAAAGGATCTCCCAATGTCCAGGCGACATTGCCGCGGGCATAATGGGCAGCAGCTTCTTCCCAGGTTTCCCAAGCCATGGGGCGGCCGCTGACGTCGAGACGAAGCACGAGATGCATTGGCTTTCCGTTGCTTAGCGCCCGCTGGGGGCGTCAAGCCAATATACCATGAAGGACGGCAAGAATTGCAAGTAGCAAAACTGCCCCAGGCAAAAAAGCGTTTTGGTCAGAATTTTCTGGTGCAGCCGGCGATCATCACTCGCATCGTGGCGGTTATCGCGCCGCGCCCAGGCGATGCTCTCGTCGAGATCGGACCCGGACCGGGCGCCCTGACCCAAGCACTGCTAGCAGCACAAGCGGCTGGTATGGGCCCTTTGCGGGTCATCGAGCTCGACCGCGATCTTCTGCCCAATCTGCACGCCTTAGCCTCTGCCGAGCGACTGCAGGTGATTGCCGGTGATGCCCTGCAGGTCGATTTTGCCCATCTTGCCGCAGAGGCAGGCGGGCCCCTGCGGGTGGTCGGCAATCTGCCCTATAATGTCTCCACACCTCTGCTGTTTCACCTGCTGGCGCAGAAGGATGCGATTGTCGACATGCATTTCATGCTGCAAAAAGAGGTGGCCGATCGTCTGGCCGCCGGCCCCGGCAGTTCCGCCTATGGCCGCCTGTCGCTGATGGTCCAGGCGCAAGCCCGAGTCGAGCTACTGTTTCCCGTAGCCCCCGGCAATTTCCATCCGGTGCCGAAGGTGGATTCCGCCTTTGTCCGCCTCAGCCCCTACCGCCCCTCTCGGTTGCCGCCAGAGCTCTTGCCGCATTTCAGCCGGGCCGTCAGCCTTGCCTTTGCGCAAAGACGCAAGACGCTAGCCAACAACTTCAAGGGCGTTCTCGATGGCGCTATGCTGGAAGCCTTGGCCATTACCCCCTCGGCCCGCGCCGAGACCCTGGATTTTGCAACTTTTGTTCGCCTCGCCGAGGCACTCGCGCAGAAAGGAGTGACATCGTGAAGCATCTGGAGGCCGCTGAGGCCTTGTTTCGTCATCTTGGCTGGAACGCCAAGACCCTGCAGGACTATCCGGTCATCACCTGCGCCGTGGCGGTACCCAACGGTACCCTGGACATATTCTGTCATGTCCATGCCGAGCTGGAGCGGATCCTGTTCTATGTGCGTCCGCAGGGTCTGGAGCTTCCCGCGGCACGCCTACCGGCAGTGGCCGAATTTTTGACCCGGGCCAACTATGGACTCCCGCTGGGGAATTTCGAGCTCGACTGGGAAGATCTGGAACTGAACTGCAAGAGCAGCGTGCAGGTCCCGGAGTCCTGCGTCAACGCCGGACTACTGCAGGGGTATCTTCTGTCGGCAGTGGAAACCTGCAATCACTACCTTCCCGGCCTGCGGGCAGTAGCCGAAGGCAAGCAGAGCGCCGCGGCGGCGATCAAGGCGCTGGAGGTGCCGACGGCACACTGAGGGCAGGGCTGACGGGCTGCAACAGGGGGGTTATCCCCATGCCGCGAATCTTTGTCAGAGCCGCCTGTGCATCGGCGGGAGAGGCGTAGCGGCGGGTGAATACCAGGTAGTAGCTGGCACCGTCATTGCCGCGCAGCTTTTCCAGATGACTGGGGATGCCGAGCAGTTCCAGACGTTCCCGGATCACTTGTGCTCCAGCCAGATTATTCAGCGCCCCCACCTGTATGCGCACTGGCACTCCGGCAGCTGCGCTGCTGGTCGGGGCGCTGGGGATGCCCGGCCCGCTGCCGAGAATATCACCGGGAATATCCACCTTCATTTGTGGCAGTATGCGGTAAAAGTTGAAGTGCACGGTACTCTGCGTGGAAGCGGTCGCACTGCTGACGGGGGCGGCGACTGCGTTGTTCTGCGCAGCCACTGCGTTGTTCGAAGATTTCGCTGCCGCAATGGTGCTACTCACGGGGAATGCCGGCCGTACGGCAGAAGAGTTGGCAGAGCTCGTCGGGCGCTTGGCAACGCTGGGGAGCAGGCCCAGTTGGCCACGGGCCATAGGCAGGCTGGCCACCCACCACCAGACCGCACCACTAAGCAGCAAGAAAGCGATCAGCAGCAACCAGATCCAGCCATGGCCAGATCGGCGCGGGGCGGGGGCGATGTCCACATCGTCATCCGTTTCTGCCGCTAGCGGAGCGGGCTGCGCGCGCGGAATGGGAGGGCGATGCTCTTCTGCTGGCGGCTGGCGACTGCTATGGCCCTTGTAGTCACGCATTGCCGATCACATCGTCTCCGGCGCCGACACCCCCAAGAGGGCCAAGCCATTTGCGAGGGTCTGCGCAATTGCGTCGGCAAGACTCAGGCGCGCAAGGCGCAGCGCATCCTCTTCCACCAGGATGCGGGTAGCGTTGTAGTAGGTATGAAAACCTGCTGCCAAGTCTTTGAGGTAGAAAGCAATCTGATGCGGCTCGCGATCCCGGGCCGCACTGGCCACCTGTTCCGGAAAACGCCAGAGCCGATCCGCAAGCTCCAGTTCGCGTGGGTCCGTAAGACAGGCCAGATCCGGAGGTTGGGTGGGGAGCGACAGTCCCCGCTCTAGCGCCTGTCGGCGCAAAGAGTGTACCCGCGCATGGGCATACTGAATGTAAAAAACCGGGTTTTCCTCGGAGTGCTTGGTCGCCAGTTCCAGATCGAAATCCAGGTGCTGATCGGCGCGCCGCAGGACGTAGAAAAACCGTGCCGCATCATTTCCCACTTCTTCGCGCAACTGACGCAGGGTGACGAACTCGCCAGCGCGGGTGGACATCGATACCTTTTCCGTACCGCGATAGAGAATGGCGAATTGCACCAACAATACTTCGAGGGCGTTCGCATCCGCGCCGAGGGCCTGCAAACTCGCACGCACGCGCGGGATATAGCCGTGGTGGTCGGCGCCCCACATATCGATGAGCTGGGAGAAACCGCGCGTACCCTTTTCGAAGTGATAGGCAACATCGGAGGCAAAATAGGTATAAGCGCCATTTTCCCGTTGCAGTACCCGGTCCTTGTCATCACCGAAGTCAGTAGAACGAAACCACAGGGCGCCCTCGGCACGATAGCAGTGTCCGCCCTCTTCCAGCCGCGCAATCGCGCGCTCCACCGCGCCCTGCTCCATGAGGGAACGCTCGGAATACCAATTTTGGTAGACGACACCGAACTCGGCGAGATCGTCGCGGATGTCCGCAAGGATTTCCTGCAGGCCTGCGGCATGCAATCTTCCATAGGCTGCAGCCCCCAGAGCGTCCTTCAAATGGGCAATCAGCTGGTCGATAGCTGCGTCGCCATCGGCAATGGCGGCCAAATCGGGCATGTTCTTGGACGCAAATACCAAGGCATCGCCCTCCCTCGCCAAAAGATGTGCGGCGATCTCGCGGACATATTCGCCCCGATAGGCACTCTGCGGGAAATCCCAGGGCAGGCCATGACCTGCAGCCTCGAGGTAACGCAGATAGACACTGGCGGCGAGGATATCCATCTGCCGTCCGGCGTCGTTAACGTAGTACTCGCAAAAGACGTCATAACCGCAAAAGCGCAGTATCTCGGCCAGACTCGCGCCATAGGCGGCGCCCCGACCGTGCCCGACGTGCAAAGGGCCGGTAGGATTGGCGGAGACGAACTCCAGATGCAAGCGCAGGCCGCCACCCAGATTCTGCCGCCCGAAATCCCGCCCCTGCCCCAGAACCTGGGCAATTACCGCGTGAAAAGCGGCCGGCCGCAGAAAAAAATTGAGAAAGCCCGGGCCGGCAATCTCCACCCGCTCGATCCAGGGCGACTCGGGTAGGGCGCCGAGAATACTGGTGGCGAGATCGCGGGGCTTTTTGCCCGCGCCCTTGGCAAGGAGCAGAGCGACATTGCTGGCCAGGTGACCATGCTCCGGCTGGCGCGGACGGTCGAAGTCCAATTGGATGGGGACACCCTGTAGCAAGCCTTGCTGCTGCAGGGCCTGCAAGGCCAGCAAAAGGGGTTCGGCAACGAAGTTTTTCACAAAACAAACCTTGAGCAAAAGGAATTTTTGCTGCAGTGTACTCCAAGCTGCCCCTTCCGTCAGGGGCTATGGGCTATTCGGGGAATGAATGCTGTGAGAACATACCTGTGAAACAACTGGAAGGCATCTGGACCTGGTTC
This sequence comes from Acidithiobacillus sp. TH-A67, assembly GCF_057473545.1. Taxonomy (NCBI): domain Bacteria; kingdom Pseudomonadati; phylum Pseudomonadota; class Acidithiobacillia; order Acidithiobacillales; family Acidithiobacillaceae; genus Acidithiobacillus; species Acidithiobacillus sp. TH-A67. The sequence goes on along the minus strand of NZ_JBYCKU010000036.1, from coordinate 18,951 downwards.
CTCTCGCCAATCCATTTCCCGGGCGGCATTGCCATCGAACCGGTGCGGATTGTTGCGCTCATCATCGTTCTGATCTTCCTGTGGTGGGGTGCGCGTTGGTTGCGCAAAGCGACCCGCGTTCTGCTCAGTCGGCGTCTCGATCCCTCTTTGGCCTATGCCATCTCCCGCATCGGCTACTACTTCGTTCTCGCCTTCGGCGCCCTGATTGCCCTGCAGAGCATGGGCGTCAACCTGAGCAGCCTGTCGATCCTAGGCGGCGTGGTCGGCGTCGGGCTGGGTTTCGGTCTGCAAAATATCTTCAGCAATTTCGCCTCCGGCCTCATCATCCTCATCGAGCAAAGCATCAAGGTCGGCGATTACATCCAGCTCAAGGAAAATGGCCTGCACGGCGCGGTGGTCCATCTGGGGGTGCGCTACACCCAGGTGCGTACCAATGACAACGTCGATATCCTGGTACCCAATTCCCAGTTCATCAACGGCGAGGTCATCAACTGGAGCCTCAGCGACAATACCATGCGCCTGCATATCCCCTTCCGCGTCCCCTACGGCACCAATCGCGAGACGCTGCGCGAACTGGTCATTGCTACCGCGTACCAGTCGGAGCATACCCTGGATGTAGACGGCAAAAGGCCGAATCTATGGATCAGCGCCTTTGGCGAGGCCGGCTATGATTGCGAGATGATCGTCTGGGTCGCGCGCGATGCCCTGATGCGCCCCGGCGGCACCCGCGCCGAATACCATTGGTTACTGGCCGAGGCACTAGAGAAGGCAGGCATCGAGATCCCGCGTCCGCGTCAGGAGATCAGCTTTGCCCGATCTGATGATGCCAAGGTCTACGCCGAAGAGCTTTCCCGCTCTATTTCTTCGACATAGCTGCTTGCGGCGGTAGCTGCCAGCCGCCGTGGAGAGATTAGGAAGAGGTAGGCCACTGCCGCAGCGGCCAGGGCAACCCACATCGACAGGCGCAGTAGATTGTCGAGACTCAAGGTGGCAGCTAGGCTCTGTAAATGCTGAACGAGCACCGGCAAGGGCAGGCCCGGTAAGGGCTGCACGTCGGCGCGCATGTTGGACTCTGCTAGGGCCGAGCCACGGGTCCAAAAGACCTCCAGCAGGGTCACGCCGATATTGGCACTGAAGACGCGAATGAAGTTGCTGGTGGTGCTGGCGGCAGGGATTTCTTCTTTGTCGACGCCCGAGAGAATGATGAGAGTGAGGGGCACGAAAAGCGCTCCAACGCCCAGGCCAAGCAGAAAAACGGGCCAGAAGAGATCACCCAGACTCATCATCGGACTGAGATAGGCGGTGCCGTAGGCAAGGGCAAAGAGCAGAAAACAGGCGCTGGCCAGGCGCCGCAGCCCCACCAGCCCATGCAAGCGATCCATCAGGATAGAGAGGGGTACCGCGGCGAGACCGATGGGAATGAGGATACTGCTGCCCCACCAGCCATTGAAGCCGAGGTTTTCCTCCGCCCAGAGCGGCAGCAAGGATGCCCAGCCCATGAACAGTGCCCAACCCAAGCAGAGCAAGAGCAGCCCAAGCCAATAATTACGCTGGCGCAGATAGTGAAAACGCAGGAGGGGATGGCGAGCAGTCGCTTCGCGCCAAGCGAAGAGAGCAAGGAAGACAATAGCCACTAGACTGGTGCGCAAGATGAAACGCGAATGCCACCAGCCGTATTGCTCGCCATTGTCGAGAACGATCTGCAGGGCCATCAGACCTGCGTAGAGAAGGAGAAAGCCGAGAAGATCGAAGCCTGGCGGTCGTGGCCCGCGCTCTTCGCGAATCTGTCCACTGCCGATCCAGGCGGCGAGGAGCCAAACGGGGACCGACAGAGCAAAGATCCAACGATAACCCAAGGTGACCGCGAGATAACCGCCAAGGGCCGGCCCAATAAAAAAGGGCACCAGCATGGCGTTACTCCACAATACCATAACCGGCCCGTGCTGTGATGCCGGGCTGGCCCGCAGAAACAGGCTTTGGCTGAGGGGCACCAGCAAACCCGCCGCCATCCCTTCCATCGCGCGGCTGAGGAGCAAAATCCAGAGGTTGCCGGTACTAGCGCTGATCAGACTGCCCAGGGTAGCCAGAGAACAGGCGCCCAGAAATACCTGCCGCGCGCCAAAACGGGCATGGGTCCACGGCATCAGGGTAATGCCCACCGACCAGTTGACAATGAAATACGTCAGCGCCCATAGCGCGTGGTCGCTACTGGTAGCAACGCCGCCGGCAATATAGGGAAAGATGCCTTGCACCGCAGCGCCGTCGAAAGACCCCATTGCAAGCCCCAGGCCCACACCGAGAAACAACATCCACGGCATTGTCTCGCTGCGCTGTGTCATCGCTCTCCCCAAAACTGGACTAGGCAACGGTAGCGCTGCGTCTTATATTGGTCCAATGGAATTGTTTTGCGTTATTGATCGGGATTTTCAATGAAAATATCCCCAGAAGATCTGCTGAGTTTTCTTGAGGTAGCAGAACAAGGCGGTGTTGCGCACGCCAGCGAACGACTACATCGCAGTCAACCGACCATCTCCGGCCGCCTGCAACGGCTCCAGCGCATTGTCGGTGAGCCCTTATATCTGCGCGAGGGGCGGGGCATTCGCCTCAGCCCCGCTGGTGAGGCACTTGTACCCCTCCTGCGCAGCCTGCGTAGCGATCTGCAGCGTATCGAGGACTGGGTCAGCCGCCGGCAACAGCAGCAGGAAGGCCAGCTCCGCATTGCCGCCAGCAGTACCGTCGCCAACTATTTTTTGATGGAACACCTGGCGCGCTTTCGCAGTCTCTACCCCGGTGTCGAGCTCCGTCTGCAGACCGGGGCCCTGGCCTGGGAAGACTGGAACTGGAAGGATTGGGATCTGCTCTTTACCGAAGAGGCCATAGCACCAGAGCTGCTACCCGAAGACTTCTGCCAGAGTCCCTGGCGCGAGGACGAACTGGTGGCGATCCTACCCTTGCAACACCCTTGGGTGCTGGCGGGAAAACAAAGTGTCACCTGGACGGAGATCTTGCAGGAACCCATTGTCTGGCGCGAGCCACATTCCGGCATTCGCCGGCGCGTTGCCGCAGCGTTGCGCGCTGCGGGGCTCAAACCCACTTACACGGTCGAGGTCACGGGCGTGGAGGCGCTGCGCGAGGCCGTGGCCGCCGGTCTCGGCATTGGTTTTGCCTCGGTCGAGGCCCTGGATAAGATACGTTGGCCCTTGGCCTCCCTGCGTCTGGAACCTCCGCGCGGGTTATTCTGGACCTTGTATCTGGTGCATCCGCAGCTTGCCGTCGCCTCGCACGCCCTGCGCGCCTTTCTCCAGCTGCTTGCGCCGGCGGGCGTCGCTCACTGCGACGCTTCGTCGACGAGGAACAGGCAGGCGCCGTAGCCGCCTGCGGGATGTTCCAGCCAAATCAGGGGAAGATCCGGATATTGGCTCAGCAAGGCCGCCTCTGCATCGCCGGTCTCCAGGGCCAGAATCCCGCCGGGGCGTAGATGGGCTGGCGCTTCTCGCAGTATGGGCAATAGGCAATCCAGACCGTCGTCGCCAGCGGCCAGGGCCAACCGGGGCTCATGGCGATATTCCGGCGGCAGTTCTGCCATGGCCGCGGCATCGACATAGGGGGGATTACTGACAATCAGGTCGTAGCACTGCCCCGCAAGAGCGGCAAAAAGGTCGGACTGCTGCAGCTGTACCCGCGCGGACAGGCCATGCAACGCGACATTGTGCCTGGCCACCTCCAGAGCAGCGGGGGAAATATCGACGGCATCGACTTGTGCCTCGGGAAAGCGCTGCGCCAGAGCAACGGCCATGCAGCCGGAGCCGGTGCCGATCTCCAGAATCCGCCCTACCCGCTCCGCCTGCAGCCAGGGAGCAAAGCCTTCCTCGATGAATGGCTCGAGCAGGCTGCGCGGGATCAGGACCCGTTCATCGACAAAAAAGCGCAGGCCGGCAAACCAGGCCTCCTGCAGGATGTACGCCGTGGGCCGGCGCAGGATCTCCCGCTGATAGAAGGCATCGAGCACAGCATCGCGCTCGCTGGCGGTGAGCCTTGCTGCCCGTAGCTCCGGGAGCTCCTCCGGCTCCAGGGCCAGGCGACGGGCGACTAGGGCAGCGGCCTCGGCCTGCGGGGTCTGGTACCCCTGACTGCAATCGATGCCCGCCCGAGAGAAGCGGCTCTGCCCATAGCGCCAGAAATCCTCGATACTCTCCAACCCTATTGCGAGTTCCCGATATTGCTGCCAACGCATGGGGTCCTCTAGTCGATTTCCAGCCAGACCGGGCAGTGGTCCGAACCCAGGACCTCCGTAGCGATTCCGGCGCCGCGTACGCGCGGCAACAGGCTGCGATGTACCCAAAAATAGTCCAGACGCCAGCCGACATTCCGCTCCCGCGCCGCGGTGCGCTGACTCCACCAGGAGTAGCACTGCGTTTCCGGATGCAGGTGGCGAAAACTGTCCACCCACCCGGCGGCCTCCCAGCGATCGAGCCAGGCCCGCTCCTGTGGCAAGAAACCGGAAATTTTAGCATTCTCGGCGGGCCGGGCGAGATCGATGGGGTTATGGGCAGTGTTCACATCACCGCAAAATACCACCGGACGCCCAGCCGCCACCCGTGCCTCGATCTGGGCGAGGAAGTCGGCGTAAAAATCGAGCTTGTAGGCCAGCCGGTCGGCGTCTTTTTTGCCATTGGGAAAATATACGTTGTAGAGATCGAAGTCGCCGCAGTCATGGGCCAAAACACGCCCTTCCCGGTCATAGCGGGGATTCCCCAAGCCCCGCTGCAGCAAGGGGAAGTCGGCGCGGGCGAAGGTGGCAACACCGCTGTATCCGGGGCGCTCGGCGACAGCCCAGTCACCCCGATACCCCGGCAACTCGCGCTCGTTTTCCGTGAGTCGTTCTGGGTCCGCCTTGGTCTCCTGCACACAGAGAACATCGGGTTGGCTGTCCGCGACCCAGTCCCGCAAGCCTTTACGCAAGGCCGCCCGCCAGCCGTTGACGTTCCAGCTGTACAGGCGCATTCAGCGCTGTACCCGCACGGCGAGAAATTCTCCGCGCTCCAGCACGCCCTGTAGCAACACCCGGGCGTCTGTGGCCTCTGCTACCGCCGGCAACTCTGCCAGAGTTTCGCGTGCGCCGCTGGGGCTGATGACACCATGACGGAGGGCGAGCTGATAGAGCACCTGGATGGACAAGCGGTTGTCGGGCCGCTGCGGCAGAGACAATTGTAACTCTGCCTTGGGCCCGCCATAAAAATGCAGGGTGCGGATCTGATCGACTGGGGGCAACGGATTCATGTCCTTTTCTTTCCTATGCTTTCACTTGGGGCGTGCACGCGACGGGCGACCTGCGGCAAGCCACGCAGCTGTACCGACCACTCCCCCTGCATGGCAAGCAAGGGCCCCATACGACTCAAGGCCGCAGCCAAGGGCTCGACGAAACCCCACACCGGCCGCAGGATCAGGAGCCCGGAACCGCGCAGGCGCTCTTGCCCGGCGCCCGCTTCCCAGAGCAACTCTATACTCTGTAGTGCCGTCTGTGCCTGCAACTGCAACAGCAAACGCGAAATCTTACCGCGGATCTTGATGGGGTACCACACCAGGAAACTCGCCAGAGGCCAGTGCTGCAGCGCCGCAATCAAGGCTTCCGCCAACAACTCCCATTCCTTTGCCACCTCGAAGGCGGGATCGACCAAGACCAGACCCCGCCCCGCCGCCGGCGGCGCAGGCCGACGTAGGAACTGATAGGCGTCCTCCTGGAGAATGCTCGTCTGCCCCCGGCCGGCCAGTGCCTGGCGCAGCTCCTGCGCGATTCCCGGCACTTTTTCGAGTAGGAAGAGAGGATCCTGGGGACGCAGCAGGCGGGCGGCGAGGAGCGGCGAGCCGAGATAGTGCTGCAACTCCTTGCCGGGATTGTCTGGCAGCAGGAGATCGAGCCAGGGACGCAACTCCGCCAGCTCCCGCCGCTGCGGCCAAAGCCGGTGGATGCCGTCCTTCGCTTCGCCCTCCGCAGACACGGCATAGCGACCAGCACCAGCATGGGTATCGACAAAATACAGGGGCCGATCTTTCCGCAGCAGCTGCGTCAAGGCCAGCACCAGGGCCAGATGCTTCATGCAATCGGCAGCATTGCCCGCATGAAATTGATGTCGGTAGTTCATAACCGCGAATGCTGCGACATTCCCGTGCGCGTGGGAAGGGCCACGCACTTGGCTTGCTGGCGGGCATTGGTCATCATAGGGTCAAGCCCATTGCGCACAGGAACCCTGCCATGCGACTCCTCAGCACGCCCACCAGCCCCTACGCCCGCAAGGTCCACATCGCCCTGCGGGAAAAGAATCTCCCCTGCGAGATCGAAATTGTCGATCTGCGCGATCCGGAACATGCCGGCAAGGAACAAAACCCGCTAGGCAAGATCCCCATCCTGTTGCGCAACGATGGCGAGGCGATCTATGATTCCGCGGTCATTCTGCAGTATCTGGAGCTGTTGCATCCGCAGCCGCCCTTGCTCCCCAGCGATCCCATGGATAAGGTCCGCTGCCTGCGCCTGGAGGCCCTGGCCGACGGCATCATGGACGCGACCATTGCCTGGGTACAGGAGCATCGTCGCAGGAAGGATTGTCAAGATCCGAGCCTGCTGAAGAAGCAGCGCAGCAAGGTACAGGATGGTCTCGCCTTTCTGCAGACGCAAAGCCGGGATTGGAGCCCGGACAGCCCTCTCGATCTGGGCCGGATCGGGGCGATTGCCGCCATTGGCTACGTCGATCTGCGCGCCCCCGAGCTGCTCGTCCCCTACGCCGACCTGCATCGCTGGTATCAATCCCTGCGCGACCGGCCCAGTGTCGCCGAAACTGCCCCGCAATGAGCATGTCCGCGTGAAAATTGCCAGCTGGAACGTCAACTCCCTGAAGGTGCGCCTGCCGCAGGTGCTCGACTGGCTACAGGCGGAAGAAGCAGACGTACTCTGCCTGCAGGAAACCAAACTCACCGATGAACGTTTTCCCGTGCTAGCGCTGCAGGAGATCGGCTATCAAAGCCTGTACCACGGACAAAGCACCTACAATGGCGTTGCCATCCTCAGTCGTTTGCCTCTGCAGGATCCGCGTTGCGATTGGCCGGATAGCAGTGACGGCCAGGCACGCATCTGTGCCGCCAGCATCGGCAATTTGCGCATCATCGATGTCTACGTGCCCAATGGCCAGGCCGTCGACAGTGACAAATATCACTACAAACTCGCCTGGCTCGCGCGCCTGGAAGGGCTGCTGCGTGAGGAGTTGCAGCAATCGCCCAATCTACTGCTGCTCGGTGACTTCAACATCGCCCCCACTGACCTTGACGTCCACGATCCCGCTGCCTGGGGCGAGGACATCCTCTGCTCGCCGGCCGAACGCGCCGCCCTACAGCGACTTTTCGATCTGGGACTCATCGATCTCTTTCGCCACCAGCATCCAAAAACGCGCGCCTGGAGCTGGTGGGACTATCGCGCTGCCGGCTTTCGCCGCGACATTGGTCTGCGCATTGATCTGCTCCTGGGCAGCAAAACCCTCTTACCCCGCCTGCAGGAAGTGCACATCGACCGCGCCGCGCGGGCGGCAGAACGCCCCTCGGACCACGCCCCGGTCTGCCTCACCCTGAAGGAATCCGCATGATTGGTATTCTCTTGGTCAATCTAGGTACCCCTGAGGCCCCCACTACCCCGGCGGTACGACGCTACCTACGCGAGTTTCTCAGCGACCCCCGGGTGGTGGAGATCCCGCGCGTCCTCTGGTGGCCCATCCTCAACGGCCCCATCCTGTTGACGCGACCAGCCCGCTCGGCGCGCGCCTACCGCAGTATCTGGCTGGATGAAGGTTCGCCACTGCTCGTGCATAGCCAGAATCTGGCCGCGGGCTTGCAGCAACAATATGATTCCCGCCAGCCGGGCACTGTCCTGGTGCGTCTGGCCATGCGCTATGGGCAACCTTCCGTGGCCACGGGACTGCGTGCCCTGCGCGATGCCGGCTGCGAAAAGATCGTCGTGGTGCCGCTGTACCCACAGTATTCTGCCACCACCACGGCAGCGATCTTCGATGCCGTAAGCGCTGAACTGCGCAGCTGGCGCAATCTTCCCGAACTGGTCTTTCTGCGCGACTGGCACCAGCATCCCCGCTACATCGATGCCCTTGCCCGCTCGGTGCGCGCTCACTGGGAACAGACCGGCCGCCCAGATCGTCTGCTGCTGTCCTTCCATGGCCTGCCGGCGCGTAATGTCGCCCTCGGCGATCCCTATCGCGCGGAATGCGAAAAGACCACGGAACTGCTGATTAGCGCATTGGGACTGCAACCAGAGCAATGGATACAGACCTTTCAGAGCCGTTTTGGTCCAGCGCGCTGGCTCGAACCCTACACCTCGGTCACGTTGCAGGAACTGGGCAAGGCCGGCGTCGGCCGAGTAGACTGCCTCTGCCCAGGATTTGTGACCGACTGCTTGGAAACGCTAGAAGAGATCGCCATCGGCGGCAAGGAGATCTTTCTCCATGCGGGGGGCAAACAGATGCATTATATCCCCTGTCTCAATGCCGATGCTGCGTGGATCGCGGATTTTCGCGGCATCCTCGATGAACATATTCCCCACGACGACGAGCTTTTGCGCAGCCCAGCGGCAACGGCTACACTGCCCCTGGAAAACCCACCCACGAAGGAAGCTGCGCCATGAAGATCGCCAAGGACTGCGTTGTCACCCTGGACTACACCCTGACCGACGAGGACGGTGAAATTCTCGATAGCTCCGAAGGCGACGAGCCTTTGGTCTACCTGCATGGCCATGGCGACATCGTGCCAGGGCTGGAACGCGCCCTCAATGGTCATCAGGTTGGCGATCAGGTCGAGGCGGACGTGAGCCCGGAAGATGGCTATGGCGATTGGGACGAAGACCTGGTCGACGTCGTAGGCAAGGAAGATTTTGACGACCCCGAAGAACTCGAGGTCGGCGCGCAGTTCGAGGTCGACACCGACGAGGGCGTACGGATCGCCACGGTGATCGAGATGGAGGGGGAAGACATCACCGTGGACCTCAATCATCCCCTGTCCGGCATGAACCTGCATTTTGCCGTCAAGGTGCTCGACGTGCGCGCCGCCAGCGCCGAGGAGCTCGCGCACGGCCACGTGCATGGTCCGCACGGACACGAGCACGACTGATCGGGGAGCGCTCTTGCTGATCCTGGGGATGATGTCCGGCACCAGTGCCGATGGCATCGACGCCGCTCTCCTGGAATTTTCGGCCCTGAGCGCGGGGGAGCTCCGCGCTCATTGGCACTCTCCCTATCCGCCAGCATTGCAGGAGCGGCTGTTTCGCCTACAGGAAGGTGACGCCGCTCGTCCACTCCTCGCCATCGATCGGGAGATCGGGCGATTGCATGGCGAATTTGCTCAGCAAATTCTTGCTTCCGGAGTGCAGTTCGATCTGCTTGCCCTGCATGGGCAAACCGTCGCCCACCAGCCCGATGGACCCGACGGCTACACCTGGCAAATCGGCTCTGCCTACGAGCTCGCACAGGCAACCGGCTGCACCGTAGCTCATGACTTTCGCCGCGCCGATCTCGCAGCCGGTGGACAGGGTGCACCCCTCGTACCCCCCTTTCATAGCGCGCTGCTCGCCACGGAGCGGCCCCTGCTGGTCCTGAATCTTGGGGGCATGGCCAACCTGACCTGGGTTCCCGCGCGCGGCAGTGAAGGGAGGATCCGCGCCTTCGATACTGGTCCCGGCAATGTCCTGATCGATGCCGCAGTGCAACTCCTGAGCGACGGAGAACTGCGCTATGACGCCGACGGCGCCTGGGCGGCACAGGGTCGAGTGCAGGAAACCATGCTGCGGGAGTGGCTTGCTCTCGACTACTTTCAACGGCCACCACCCAAGAGCACCGGACGGGAGCTATTCAATGCCCGCTGGGTAGAGGCGCAATGGTCGGCTTGGCAAGACAGGAAAGCGGATTTTCTCGCGAGCCTCTGCGCCTTGACCGCCAGCAGCATCGCCCAGGCGGCGCAGCGCTGGCTGCCGCCGGCGGCACGGATGCTGGTTTTTGGCGGTGGCGCCTGCAACCGTACCCTGCTTGCCAACTTGCAGACCGCGCTGCCGGATGTGGCTGTGGAAATGGGTGAACAGGTGAGTGGAATCCCCAGTGCTGCCATGGAAGCCCTGGCCTTCGCCTGGCTGGGCGGACAGTGTCTGCTCGGCCGCCCGATCGATCTGCACGGGGTTACCGGGCAACGGGAGGCGGTCGTCCTCGGTAGCCTGTATCCAGGGAGAAACTGGTCCCAAGTTCTGCGCTTGCGGGAGCAGCTATGCTGAAACCCACTGGTGGGGCAATGGTCTGCGGCATCATCGGCGATCCCTTGCAGCACAGTCTGTCACCCTGGATGCAGCGGCAGTTTGCCGAACAACTGGGGCTAGATTTTCTTTACGCGCCCTTTCCCGTCGCTACAGAACATCTGCCCAGTGCCCTTCGCGGGCTGCAGGCCTTGGGAGTGCGCGGCATCAATGTCACCATTCCGCACAAAGAGGCGCTGCTGCCATTCGTCGATGAACTCTCGCCGCGCGCTGCTGCCATCGGTGCCGTCAACACCTTGCTCTTCGAGCACGGGCGCATTCTGGGCGAAAACACCGATATCACCGGTTTTGCCCGCTCCCTGCGCCGCCATGCCGGCACGATCAGCGGCCCCAGCCTGGTGATTGGGGCGGGCGGGGCGGCGCGGGCCATACTCCACGCCCTGGCGGGGGAAGGCGCCACGCCCATCTACCTGGCCAACCGCACCCTGGCCCGCGCCGAGGCCCTGGCAGCCGAGTTTCCGACCCTACCCATCCGTCCGCTGGCTCTTTCCCGCACGGCCATCGAGCCACACTTGCGCTGTATCCAACTACTGGTGAATACCAGCAGTCGGGGTCTACGCGGCGAAAATCACCCGGAAATCGATCTGCAGCAGATACCTGAATCCGGCATTGTTTGTGATATCGTCTATAAACCCTTGCAAACCCCCTTGCTGGCGGCGGCCAAGGCCCATGGGCTGCGTTGCGTGGACGGCCTGGGCATGCTGGTGGAGCAGGGGGCAGAAAGTTTTCGTATCTGGACCGGTCAGTTGCCAAACTCCGGAGCTGTGGAGAAAATCCTGCGGACATGGCTGCAAACCCCGAAGCTATAACCTTGACCCCCCTTTTGCGTGGACTGGTGGGGGCAGGCCTGACGGATGAGAGCTCTCTCCGCGCCCTGCTGAACGATCCTGCGCGCGGCAAGCAGCCGCTGCTTCCTTTTCTGGTCGAAAAGAAGGCCATCTCGGCAAGCGCCTTGATGGAATATCTCTCCGAACGCTACAAAATGCCAATGCTCGATCTGGGTGCCGTGCAACTGGACGAAACCGTCATTCATCGCATCGACCGCGCGCTTCTGGATCGGTATCAGGTCCTCCCCATTTCGCTGCATCGCGATACGCTCTATCTGGCGATGGCCGACCCCACTGATGTCAAGGCTACCGAAGACATCCGCTTCAACGCGGGCGGCCTGCAAATCAATCCCATCCTGGTCGAGGCCGACAAGCTGGCCAAGGCGGTTGCGGAATTCTCCGGAGGATTCAAGAATCAGCTCGAAGAATTCTTCGCCCCTGATGACGCCCAGCAAGAGCAGGATGAATTCGATCTGGCCGGCGATGCCCAAGGGGAAGACGCCCCCGTCGTGCGCTTCGTCCAGCAGCTCCTCCTCGATGCAATCCAAAAGGGCGTATCGGATATTCATATCGAGCCCTATGAGCGGGACATTCGCGTGCGCTATCGCCTCGATGGCGTGCTGCAGGACATGCTCCACCCCCCGATCGGCCTGCGCGATGGGATCACCTCTCGTCTGAAGATCCTCTGTCGTCTCGACATTTCCGAGCGGCGCCTGCCCCAGGACGGCCGCCTACGAGTTCGCGTTCCCCCGGCAAGAATCATCGATTTCCGCGTCTCTTTCCTGCCGACCAATTTCGGCGAGACCATCGTCCTGCGTCTGCTCGATCCGGCCAGCGCCAAAGTGCCCATCGAAGCGCTGGGTTTTCTGCCGCAACAATTGCGCGCCTTCGACGATGCCATCCACCGGCCCTACGGGATGATCCTCGTTACCGGCCCGACCGGATCCGGCAAAACTACGACCCTGTACACTGCGCTCAACATCCTCAACACCGGCGATGTCAACATCAGCACGGCGGAGGACCCGGTAGAAATCCCCGTCTACGGCATCAACCAGGTGAACATCAACGAACGCATCGGACTCAACTTTGCCGCGGCGCTGCGCTCGTTTCTGCGTCAGGACCCCGATGTGATCATGGTGGGTGAGGTCCGCGATCTAGAAACCGCCGAGACCGCGGTAAAGGCGGCCCAGACCGGACACCTGGTGCTCGCCACCCTGCACACCAATGACGCGCCGCAAAGCCTCACCCGCCTGGAAAACATGGGGATTCCGACCTACAACATCGCTGGCAGCGTGCATCTGGTCATGGCGCAGCGCCTGGTGCGGAAGCTTTGTGTCGCCTGTAAAAAGCCCGAAAAAATACCGGAGGCGGCACTCTTGGAAGCAGGCTTCACGCCCGAGGATCTTGCAGGTCTGCAGCCCATGGGCCCGGTCGGCTGCGAGCAGTGCAACGGCGGCTATCGCGGCCGTATGGGTCTGTATCAGGTCATGCCCATCAGCGACGCCATGCGCGAGATCATTCTGCGAGGGGGATCGGCGATGGACCTGTCCCGCCAGGCCGCGGCGGAAGGCATTCTCAGCATGCGCCAATCCGGACTTTTGCGGGTCAAAGAAGGCATAACCAGCCTTGAAGAAGTCCTTCGCGTCACCAACCTCTGACGGCACTATGCAAGCTGTCAACCAGCATCGCCTCACAATGGGGGTTTGGAGCCTCGCCCTTTCGCGCCTTCTGGTAAGTACCGCTCTCGTCCTGATCAGTACGTTATCCAGCAAGAGCCTGATCTTCGAGCCGGCCGGGCCAAGCGCTGCGGTTCGCGATACCAGCGTCATCGCCCTCCTCTGGAGTCTGGGCATTCTCTTTACATTGCAGTTGTGGCCAGGTTTCTGGCAGGAAAGAAATAAGCTTTTTATCAGTATCATCGATATGGCGTTGGTTCTGACCCTCTTTGCCCTCACTGGCGGGTTATCCGGAACCCTCGTCATACTTCCTCTGCTGCTGCTCATTGCCAATGCCTATCAGTTGCGCGGCAAAGCGGCCCTCGCCTTTGTCTGGATCCTGATCCTGCTCATTTTTTTGATCAGCGGCTGGCAGGATATCGAATGGTTTTCCAGCCGCACGTTGATGTACCTGGTTGCCCTGCTCACCGTTGCCTTTCTTGCCGACAACCTCGTGCGTAACCGCGAGCGCGCGGCTATCTGGAATGCCGCCAGAGAACAGGAAATTCTCGATTTAAACGCTCTGAATCAAGAAATCATTCAACAAAGTGATGTCGGGATTCTGGTCCTCGACCGGCAGCATCGCACGTTATTCAGCAATCCCATTGCCCGCGCCATGATCAATCTGCCGCAAGATTCTGAATTACCGGAAGCGCTCGATCTGTTGCGCCCGGAGCTCGCAGGCTTCCTCTACGCCAAAGCGCCGCAGAGCGAGAAGGAACTGGTCCTTTCCGCAGCAGATGGCGGCAAACGGAGTTTTTGGGTGCAGAGTATTCCACTTCCGAATACCCCCTATACAATCCTAACATTACGCGATGCAACGATTCTTTGGGAACGACAACGGGAAATACAGATGGCAGCGTTGGGGCGGCTCGCGGCGAACATTGCGCATGAGATTCGCAATCCGCTCAGCGCCATTCGCCACGCCGCACAACTGTTAGGGGAACGGGCACTAAAGAAGAGTGAAAGCCGCTTGCTGAGCATCATCGACCGTGAGTCGCTGCGTCTGAACCGCATCGTCGACTCCGTGCTGGAAATGGCGCGCCCACGGGCGGCCCACCCGGAACCCATTTCTCTCAGCGCCTGGTTGCCGGTGGTCCTGAATCAACTACGCGAGGATCCGTTGTTAAAAGATCTCCAGGTGAAACTCGACATCCCCAATAGCCTTCCCCTGGCCAGCTGTGATTCAGAGCAACTTCAGCAGATTTTCGCCAATTTGCTGGTGAATGCGGCGCGCTACGGGCAAGGCGAAGAGCAAATCCGGCAAGTGGATATCTCGGTTGTGGCTTTCCGTGACCGGGAAGAACTGGAAATCCGCGTGCGCGATCACGGCCCGGGCATTCCCGAAGAAAACCTGGAACGTATTTTTGAACCCTTTTTCACGACGGAATCCCAAGGCACAGGACTGGGTCTGCCTTTGGTGCGCGAATTGCTCCGTGCCAACCATGGGGATATTGGCGTCCAGAATCATCGTAATGGTGGTGCGGAATTCTGGTTCCGGCTGCGGGAGTGGCATCTGGGTACACCGTTATGAATGAGAAGGCCGCTTCCTGGGCGCTGGTTCTGGATGATGAACAGACGATTACGGAACTGCTCGATATCACCCTCGCGGAGATGGGCTTCTCGGTACAAGTTGCGCACGATCTGCGCGGTGCACGCGAGGCCCTCGAACTGCACAGCTACGCGTTGTGCCTGACTGACCTGCGCCTGCCGGATGGCAGCGGCCTGGACTTCGTCCGGCATATCCACCGCCATGCACCGCAAGTTCCCGTTGCCGTCATCACCGCTTATTCCTCAACGGACGGTGCGGTCGAAGCCATGCAGGCCGGCGCCTTCGACTTCATGACCAAGCCTATCGACCTCAAACGTCTACGGCGCCTGGTCGAACAGGCACGGACGCTGGCCGTGCTGACGTCCGACGGAGCCAACAACGGAATCGATCGCCTGGTGGGCGATAGTGAACCGATGCGCGCCTTGCGCCAGCAGATCCAACTCCTGGCCCGCAGTAATGCACCGGTCTTCCTCACAGGCGAATCAGGCACTGGCAAAGAGCTCAGTGCCCGCGCCATACACGACGCGGGGCCACGCCGCGACAAACCCTTTATTGCGGTGAACTGCGCGGCCATTCCAGAAGGACTACTGGAAAGCGAGTTGTTCGGCAGCGAGAGGGGGGCGTTTACCGGCGCCAACCAGAAGCGTGAAGGCCTCTTTCTTGCCGCCGATGGCGGCACCCTGTTTCTCGACGAAATCGGTGACGTACCTATGGCGATGCAGGTCAAGCTGTTACGCGCTCTGCAGGAGCGCAGTATTCGACCGATCGGTGCGAGTAGCGAAGTTCCTGTCGACATCCGCCTGATCACCGCTACCCATCGGAATTTGCAAGAGATGGTCCATGCCGGCACCTTCCGGGCGGACCTCTACTACCGCATCCATGTGGTACCCCTGCAGATTCCCCCTTTGCGGCAGCGCCAGGGCGATATTCCTCTGCTCGTCGCTGCCCTCTTGCGCAAAATCGCCCAACGTCAGGGGAAGACCCCGCCGGGCATGGCAGCGACCGCCATCCAGTGGCTTGCGCAGCAATCCTTTCCCGGGAACGTTCGGGAGCTGGAAAACCTCCTGGAACGCGCCTTCGCCCTCCACACCGGGCCGGAGATTACGCTGCAGGATCTGAGCGCGGAGGACACGATCCGTCCCGCGCAGATACCCAGCATGGCGCGTCTTTCCCCCCTGGCAGAGCGACTGCGGAGCGCCGAGCAGGAATTTCTGCGCATGCAGCTCGCGGCTGTCCAGAACGATGCTGCAGCCTGCGCACAAAATCTGGGCATCGGCCAACGCTCACTGGCCCTGCGTCTGCAACTCTGCGCAAAGAGAGACCCACATGCCGACAGCACTTGAGCCCCTGGCCTGGACACTCCTGGTCATCCTTGGTCTTCTGGTCGGCAGCTTTCTGAATGTAGTCATCCATCGCCTGCCGCGGCAGGAGTCGATCGCATTCCCCGGCTCGCATTGCCCGAGTTGTGGGCACGCCCTGCGTCCCTGGGACAATATTCCCCTGCTCAGCTGGCTGCTCCTGCGTGGTCATTGTCGCTATTGTCAGGCCCCCATCTCCTGGCGCTATCCCCTGGTCGAGCTTTCTGCCGCTTTGCTGGCTCTCCTTGCCGCTGCGGTCCTCGGCTGGCGTGGACAACTCCTGCCCGCACTGCTTCTGCTCTGGGCCTTGCTCGCCCTGACGCTCATCGACCTCGAGACTTACCTTCTCCCCGATCGCATTACCAAACCCGGCATGCTCCTCGGCCTGCTCGTCAACGCCACGGCCTTTTTCAGTCCAGATTTTGCCCTAACCCGCCCCCTCGACGCCCTCCTCGGCCTACTGCTCGGCTACGGACTGCTGCGCGGTCTGGCAGAAATCTACCTGCGTCTGAGCGGACGGGAGGGCATGGGGCATGGCGATTTCAAGCTGCTGGGCATGATTGGTGCGTGGCTGGGCTGGCAGGATATGTTTCTGGCGCTGTTCATCGCCGCCCTGAGCGGGGGGCTGGTGGCGATCGTCTTCCTTGGCCTCGGCAAGGGCCGCGATTACGCCATCCCCTTTGGTCCCTATCTCGCTCTGGGTGGAGCAATCCTGCTGCTCTGGCCGCAAGTCGTGATCGAGCAATTCCTGCATCTGGCGGCACCGGGATGAGCCGTCGTATCGGCGTGACGGGCGGCATTGCCTGCGGCAAGAGCCTCGCTGCGGATTTTCTCGCGTCGCTGGGGGCGAAAATTCTGGACGCCGATTTGTTTGCCCGCGAGCTGGTGGCACCTGGTCATCCCAATCTCGAACGGATTGCCAAGCGTTTTGGTGCGCGCATCCTGCATGCGGATGGCTGCCTGGATCGCGCGCAGCTGCGCCAGATCATCTTCGCCGATACCCACGCCAAACAGTGGCTCGAAGAACTATTACACCCGCAAATCCGAGAACGCTTTCTTGCGGAAAGCACCGCGATTGGCAACCAGGACCCCGCGGCGACCATTCTCTGGGTCGTTCCCCTGCTGGTGGAGAACCGCTACGCAGAGCTTCTGGACGGAGTGTTGCTGATCGATTGCCCAGCCTCGCTACAGATCGAGCGCTTGGCGGCGCGGGGTTGGGATCCCGAGACGGCGCAGGCGGCGATTGCGCAACAGATCCATCCCGAAGAACGCCGCCGGGTTGCCACCTGGATTCTTCCCAACCAGAAAACTCCAGCCGATTTACAACTCCATTTGCAACGCTGGTGGCAAGCCCTGCACCCATAAGCCTTTTTGCTTCGGGGCGGGGCTTGTGGCACTCTCAAACCCGAGATTGGAAAGAAAATAGTGATGGCCCGATACGAGACTGCTCTACAAGAGAGGACAAGGTCTTTGCTGCGCCTGGAAACTCTCTTTCAGTGTCTGGATCAGGATTTTTCTGCGCCAGAGAGCTTGCGCGCCCTGCTACGGACCTTTCTGGAGCTCCTCGATTTTTGCCAGCGACCCGAATTGCGCGTGGATCTGCTTCTCGAGCTGGACCGCCTGATCCAGGCCTTGCATGTATGGAAGGAGTCGCAACTGGTCGATCAAGGCGCGCTGCGCGCCTGGGAAGATCGGCTGCACGCGCAGCAGCAGGCCTTGCGCAGTGGCCCGCAAAACTTCGCCGAGAGCTTGCGACGCCAGGAACTGTTGCAACTGGCGCGGGGACGCCAGGCCGTCGCTGGCGGCCTCAGCGGCGCCGATCTGCCCTTGCTGGCTTTTTGGGAGCAACAGGAGCCGGCCTTCCGCGTCGCCCAACTGCAGCGCTGGCGCGCCCACTTCCACCTTCTCGAAGACAGCGCCGCGCTCATCCTGCTTTTTCTGCGGGAATCCCTCGATTGGAGTTTCCAAAGCGCGGAACATGGACGCTTTGGAACGCCACTCAACCCGAGACAACCTGTTTCCCTCCTGCAACTCGAAGTGCAGACACCCGAAATCTATCCCAAAATCAGTGGTGGCATGCATCGCTTGCACATTCAGTTTCTCCAATGGATGGACCCCGGACCAAGCCGCGCGCTAGAATCTACCATCCCATTTCGTCTGGCGCTCAGCGCCTGTTGAACCCTGCCAAAGGATCTCCCAGCATGCAGATCGGTACCACTCTCAGCCAATTCATCATCGAAGAAACCCGTTTGTATCCGGAGGCCTCCGGAGATTTCGCGGCATTGCTCAATGACCTGACGGTCGCCTGTAAATTCATCGGCTCCCAGGTCTACCGTGGCGCGCTGGTCGGTGCCCTCGGCAGCGCCGATACCGGTAATGTGCAGGGCGAAGTGCAAAAGAAGCTGGACATCATTGCCAACAACGCCATTCTCAAGTCCATGGACTGGACCGGGCATCTGGCGGGCATGGTCTCTGAGGAAGAGGATGGGCCCTACGAGATCCCGGCAGGGATACCACGTGGCAAGTACCTCCTGCTCTTCGATCCCCTCGATGGCTCCAGCAATATCGATGTCGGCATCAGCGTTGGCACCATTTTCAGCATTCTCAAGGCCCCGACCGCCGGCAAAGACGCCAAACTGGAGGATTTTCTACAGCCCGGCACGCAGCAGGTCTGTGCCGGCTATGCCCTTTACGGCTCCAGCAATATGCTGGTGTACAGCACGGGTTTCGGAGTCAATGGCTTCACCCTCTTGCCCGAGGTGGGCGAGTACGTGCTCACCCATCCGCAGATGCGGATTCCAGAAGATACCAGCGAATATGCCATCAACATGAGCAACCATCGGCACTGGGAGGCACCCGTCCGGCGCTATATCGATGAGCTGAATGCTGGCAGGGAAGGTCCCCGCGAACGGGATTTCAATATGCGCTGGGTAGGCTCCATGGTGGCCGACGTACACCGTATCCTCTGCCGCGGTGGCATCTTCCTCTACCCCTTTGACACCAAGGATCCCAAAAAACCGGGCAAACTACGCCTGCTCTACGAGGCCAATCCCATGGGCTTTCTGATCGAGCAGGCGGGCGGCGCGGCAAGTACCGGCAGGGAGCGCATCCTTGACATTCAGCCCGAGGGCCTGCATCAGCGCGTACCAGT
>NZ_JBYCKU010000035.1:0-2165 GCF_057473545.1 Acidithiobacillus sp. TH-A67 | reverse complement strand
CCTCTATCTGCCCGCCGCCAAGCGGCTGCGCGAACGCTCCTCACTGGAACAATTGCGGAGTATCTGCGCTTGGCAGAGCCATCTGAAGGCTCACTGGTATGGCCTCCGCTTTGGTGAGCTGCATGTTACGGAAACCGGCGAAGAGTACCAGTTCCAGATACACATATACTTGGGCGAGATTTCTCCAGAAATGGTGCAAGTGCAGTTATTCGCTAATGGAATAGCGAATTCTACCCCGGAAATTTTGCCCATGGATCGGTGCGAAGCATTAAGCGGATCCACCAATAGCTTTCTATACCAGTGCAAGGTAGCCACAGATAGACCGTCGTCGGACTATACACCTCGCATCATTCCGGCGCACCCCTCATGCCTTGTTCCCCTGGAGAACAACGCCATCCTCTGGTATCGATAACTCACCATGATTTCCAATATCTCACAGATGTCTGTAAGCAAGGACTTTCTTCGAATAACTTGGACGTTAGCGTAGAAACTGGAGTATCATGAAAAATGTTGGTCTTTATACGCGGAGTTTAGGTATCCAAGCGGTGACAACATGACGCCCGTGCCAGGGGAGCTCGACCAAGCCATCAGTCACGGCGGCGGCATGGCCTCGGCCCATGATCGGGGCAGTTTCAAGACGACCTTTCCCGTGGACGATCGACGACACACTTGTCTATCCGTTCGCTACGCGGGCAAAGGGATAAAGGATGCGGCAACGACGGGCACTACGCGTATCTATCTGGCCATGCCGAGTTGTGATGGACCGGCAGGCTGCCTGTCTGTGGATGCTGCCGTGCTCGGGGGCTTCGCTGCGAAGCTCTCCGGTACCGCGAAGGAATTTCGTCTCGACGACGCGGTACTGGGTGCCGGAGCTGACTTGGCCTGTCGTTGGCGAGGAACTCTCTGCCTCCTTTGCAATCGAGACGCTCTATGGGTTTATTAGACCAATCTCCAGTCCAGAAGTCATTGAGACCCTCACGTTCCCTGCAGGAACTCTGGTCGCAGATTATCGGTGGCAGTGCGCCTGTACATTTTATCATTGCGTTTTTCGTCGGCGTGGTAGCCGGGCTGGGTGCGGTACTTTTCCGTAAACTAATTGCCTTCTTTCATAATCTTTTTTTCTTCGGGCATTTTTCTTTCGCCTACGACACACTGCAGTTTACCGCTACGAGCCCATGGGGCATCTGGATACTGCTTGCTCCGGCCATCGGCAGTCTAGGTGTTGCCTGGATGGTGCAGAATTTTGCTCCGGAAGCCAGAGGGCATGGGGTACCGGAGGTCATGGATGCGATTTACTATCAGCGGGGCTTCATGCGCCCTCAAGTCGTCATCGTTAAAGCCATTGCTTCAGCGCTGAACATCGGTTCCGGCGGGTCCGTTGGTCGGGAAGGCCCCATCATCCAAATGGGAGCGGCTTTTGCCGCCAACCTTTCGCGCTGGTTGCGCCTGGAAGAATGGCAGCGCTATGCCCTGATCGCCGCTGGGGCCGGCGGTGGTATTGCAGCTACCTTCAATACGCCCATCGGCGGCGTCCTTTTTGCCATAGAACTCATGATGCCGGAAATCAGTGCCCGCACGCTGATACCGGTCATGATCACCACCGGCACGGCAACCTATATCAGCAGATTCTTCCTGGGATACCATCCTTCTTTCATCATTCCTGCTCTACACATCGCCGCCACAGCCCACACTTCACCCAAGGCATTTTCCGCCTATTTGTTGCTGGGCATTGCGATCGGGCTAGGCGCATGGCTTTTCATGCGCTCCATCTACTGGTTCGAAGATATGTTTGACGCGCTGCCAGGAAATTACTATTCGCGGCATTTTTCTGGGATGTTGGTGGTTGGTGCCATCATCTTTTTGCTGGATCATTTTTATGGGCATTATTATGTCGAAGGGGTAGGCTACGCGACAGTCCAGGCGGTATTGAATACGCAACTGGTCTTTCCCGGACTGCTCATCCTGCTCGCTCTGTTAAAACTCTTGGTTACATCGTTGACGCTGGGCTCAGGAGGGTCGGGCGGCATATTTTCGCCCTCGCTGTTTATGGGTGCGACTCTGGGCGGGGCCTTCGCCATCATCGGGCACTACCTGGACCCAACCCTGGATCTCAATGTCATGACCGCTGCCGCCCTCGGAATGGCCGGAATGGTTGGTGCCGGAAC
>NZ_JBYCKU010000034.1:0-8386 GCF_057473545.1 Acidithiobacillus sp. TH-A67 | reverse complement strand
ATCACCGCGCGATCGATGAGCGCCCTGACACCA
This sequence comes from Acidithiobacillus sp. TH-A67, assembly GCF_057473545.1. Lineage (NCBI taxonomy): Bacteria > Pseudomonadati > Pseudomonadota > Acidithiobacillia > Acidithiobacillales > Acidithiobacillaceae > Acidithiobacillus > Acidithiobacillus sp. TH-A67. Next base: position 8,353 of record NZ_JBYCKU010000034.1, on the reverse strand, counting down.
TCCCATTCGGCCTGAGTCAGCGGCAGGTTGCGAGTGATCAGATATTCTGCGCTGCCGTCCTCGTTCAATCCGGGATACTCGATCAGCACCATGGCCGTAGCCTCAGCTTGCGGCGATACATAGATATGCTCCACATCTGCGGCGAAGTGATGACTCTGCCCCGCGTGCAGCAACAAGCTATTGCCTTGCGTACCGACCAGCATTTCCCCGCTGAGCACAATCACCCGTTCCCGCACTCCGGGAGGATGCGCACTTGAACGGTAACTTTGGCCTGCCACCATAAACAACTCATAGAGCTCGATGGCCGGGGAGTCACCATATCGTTCGATAAAACGGACTTTTACACCTGGGTCCTTGCTTGCATCCCGCGCGCTCTGAACGCTTAAGTTGGTATTGGAGCCTTCGACCAAATCACCGAACCTCACGCCCAAGGCGTTCGCTATGGCCCAGATGGTTTCTATGGTTGGATTACCCTGAGCATTTTCGATCATGGACAAAGTTGATTTGGCCACCCCCGAAAGCTCGGCAAGAGTTGTGAGCGTTAGCCCACGCCTGATGCGAAATTGACGGACATGCCGCGCCAAAAGAGAGACAGAATGTGAAGCCATGAGATAGTTCGTTATATAAAATAAAATTGATTATTGTGTTTTTTATATCGAATGTCAACTCTGATAGCCCACCTTCGATCGCTTGATCCGCTATCCCCTCAACCGCCCTTTGTTGGACACGCCGAGGCTTGCGCTCAGATATCGAGCCCGGGCCCCACGATCGTTGCGGGAGCACCCGCCGCAACTGTTCCTGCTGCCGGTCGACCGTCAGCGCATTTCTCAGCTCATCGCGCATCCAGATTCCCAGATCGCAGAGCGTATGTCCGATCTCTCTTACGAAGGGATCCTGAAGAACCGGGCCGGTGCTGCACAGTGTTGAGCCGCGACGGAGGAAATTGTCCGGCAAATCGCAGCAGGCAATCTGGTAATCACTGGCGATATTCCCCCGAAACCGTCCACGAGCGCTTACGGATTGGAGACATGATGGAGCAACTACGGGACTCTGGAGTGCACACGAGGGGTCCCGCTGCACTCAGCCACGCCGGCAGGCATTTGCGAATGCACTGGATCAGCTACTGCCCCGCGCTTGATCCTTTGGTGGTACTGATCCATCCGGCTTGCCGGAATTCTTTTTACTTGATTACATACCGTTCAGTTGGTATGTTATCTACTCCAACATACCGGAGGATCATCCCATGGCAACACTTCATCTTACCGATCCCAAAGACGCACAGGGCGAGCTGGCGGAGCTCTATGCGGCCATCACCCAATCATTCGGGGGCGTGCCCGAGGGGCTGCAGCTCTTCGGTGTCAGCCCCAAACTCTTGCAGATTCAGATGCAGACCCTTAGCTATTTCGGCCAGCACCCGCGGCTTTCCGCCAATTTTCTGGCGATGCTGCGCTACATCCTGTCAGAAGACGGAAATTGCCAATTCTGCATTGGCTTCAATAAATCTCTCCTGTTGAATGCGGGACTTTCAGCCGAGGCAATTGCCAAGGCCCGCGAGCATCCGTTGGAAGGGCCTCTGGAGAAGCGGGAGAATCATCTGCTGGACTACGTGCTTCGTGCCGTGCGGAACCCGCATAGCGTGAAGAACGAAGAAATTGCTGCATTGCACGCGCTGGACTGGAGCGATCAGGACATCTTCGACGCCGTCGCGCACGGGGCGCAACATACCGCCATCGACATCATCTTCGAGACCTTCCGCGTTGCGCCCATGCCCGCTGCTTAATCCGCCTGCCCCGGACCCGCACTGCGGGCTCTGGGGCTTCTATTGCGTCACCAAGGGCCAGATGGCGCCAAACTCGCCATCCACCGAACACTGGCGGATACACTTCTTCCGAAGTCTAGGCCCAGCCCAGCCAGCAGGAATGAGCCTGCCAAATACGCCAGGGCATGCGGGACCAGAGGCAGCCCAAGCCCTACTGAGGGGTATGCAAAGCCAACGCTTCGCCATCGAATTCCCTTCAGCCTTTACCCGCTGCTTTCACGTGCTGCGCTGTCTCCTCTATCTCTGGTATTTTTCACTCGTCCGTCGTGCCACCGGCCTCTGAGGCAAAACGCGCTGTCATTGCCTAGACTAAAAAAGCAAGAGAAAAGGAGGCGACGATGACTGCAGAAATGAAAGTATTCAGCACCGGTATTGATCCTGAAGACTGGATTCCACAACGCTTTGCCCAACCCGGAGAAGGGAAGATCCCGCCCATCAGCTGGCTCCATGTTCCCGCCACGGCCAAGAGCCTCATCCTGCTGATGGAACATCGCGACGCAACAGCCGGAGAGCGGATCCACTGGCTGGTCTACGACATCCCGGTAACTGCTGCGGGCATTCCCGAGGGTGGACCGATTCCGGAGGGGGCCAAGGTCGGGAAAAATGACTTCGGGTCCACCGGCTATCACCCACCGGTAGGCGACCCTAGCCATAAATTGCAGCACTATGATTTCCACCTTCTGGCTTGTGATTTGCCCAACCTGGGTCTAGCGGAAGGAGCCAGTTGGGAGGCGGTCAAAGAAAAACTCCGCAAGCAACGTGATCCTGGCGATATCGCGCCGCCCCCGGCCGACGACCCGCAGGCCGTCGAGTTCCATCCCCTGGGACATGTGATCGACCGAGCGGAATTCAGTGGACACTATGCCCTAGATACGGACAAACCGGCTCAATAATTTGGTGCTGTAGATCAACTCCCCATGCATCTGGGTCTCTTGACCCTGATGCATGAGGCCTTATGCTGGCTCTTCCCTTGATGGCGGAGAGCTCGATGGACGTGATGTTGCTTCTGGCGGCCCTGGTGATCCTTGCCGCCGCGAGTCAATGGTTGGCCTGACGCCTGCGCCTTCCAGCGATTTTATTGCTACTTCTCATCGGCATCCTCATTGGTCCAGTCTTCGGGCTGTTAAAGCCCGACGAGCTTTTTGGGCCTTTGCTCTTTCCCGGCATTTCCCTCGCTGTCGCCATCATTCTCTTCGAGGGCTCTCTGAGTCTGGAATTTCGTGAGCTCGGCAAACTCGGCCGCGTCGTACGGCGCATGGTGGGTCTTGGGGCCATCAGTAGCTGGTTGATCCTCGCGGTTGCGACGCGTTGGATCACCGGTTTTCCCTGGTCAATGTGCTGATGTGGGAAAGTATTCTCATCGATCCAATCGGCGCACTGCTGGCCGTCTTGGTATTTTCGGGGGTAATCGCCCATCAAGGGAATAGCGGCCTGTGGACGGCAGTCGAGTTCTTTTTCAGCACCGTCGCTTTGGGCTTCGGACTCGGCTGCGGCGCTGGCTATGGCTTGGGAAGACTGCTGCGCAACCGGGCCATTCCTGACTATCTGCACGGCATTGTCGCCCTGGGCACGGTATTCATCGTCTTTGCCATCGCCAATTCCCTGGTGCATGAATCTGGACTGCTGGCAGTGACCATCATGGGCATCTGGCTTGCCAATATGCGCAATGTGCCGCGCGAACATATTCTCAATTTCAAAGAGAGTCTATCCATCCTTCTGATTTCCCTATTATTTCTTTTGCTCGCCGCGCGCCTGGAATTGGCCGCATTAGTCGAGGTTCTGCTCTGGGGATTTGCTCTGTACTTGGTAATTCAGCTTCTCGCCCAGCCCTTCAAGATGCTGCTGGCCTATGATCGTCGCGAAACCCTCTCCTGGCGCGAGCGGGCGCTGACCGCCTGGATCGCCCCGCGCGGCATCGTCGCTGCAGCGGGCGCCCCCGTCTACGCCGAGCAACTACAGGCGCAGCACTATCCCGATGCCCAACTCTTCGTCCCTCTCACTTTCGCGGTCATCATCATCACGGTGTTGAGTGCAAGTTTCAGCAGTCGCCCACTGGCACGCCTGCTGCGCGTAGCCGAAACGGAACCACGCGGCGTCCTGATCATCGGCGCCAATCCTCTGGCCGTGGCCATAGCAGAGCAGCTTCGCCAATGGAAATTTCGTCCGCTCTTGGTAGATGATGACTTTGCACAGATCCGCAATGCGCGCATGCAGGGAATCCCCATCTTTTATGGCTCACCGGTCTCCGAAGCTGCCGACCGCGAACTCGATCTGGTAGGCGTTGGCTATCTGCTCGCCCTCTCTACCGATCGGACGCGGAATCTGGTGGCCAGTCTGCGCTATACCCCAGAATTTGGTGCCCACGGGGTCTTCAGCCTTCCGGATGGCAGCCAAAACCAGAAGAGTGCTCGCTGGCGCATGGCGCGCCGTCACCGCCAGCAATATCTCTTTGCTCCCACAGCCACGGCAGAGGAATTACTACAGCGCCTGGAAAACGGGTGGACGGTGAAAGTTACCAAACTCTCCGAACAATTCGCTTGGGAGGCCTATCGCCGGCAATTTGCCGAGGCGGGGTTCCTGCCGCTATTTTTGCTGCGCGGGGAGCGCTTGCTGCCTTTTGTTGCCGGATTGCCCGACGAAGCGACCCTGCCCAAACCCGGCGACCAGGTAATGGCCCTGGTGGCTCCGCAACGCAAAGAGCGTGAAGGCGAGCGCAGCGCCAGTGAGTCGTCATCTGCAATAGAACCGTGAAACGGGAAGGAACTCAGTCAGCGTATTGTTTTTGTACCCACTGGGCATAGACGTCACCCAGCAGGGGCTGCCACCAGTCGGAATGCTGCAGGTACCAATCCACCGTCTTGCGAATACCCTCGGCAAAACTGTGTTGCGGCGTGTAGCCGAGTTCTCTTCCGACTTTGCTGGCATCTATGGCATAGCGACGGTCGTGACCGGGGCGGTCTTTGACGTAGCTAATCAGACTTTCCGCCGCTTTTCCCTGGGCCGGTGCGGCATGCGGAAAGCGCTGGGCGAGGAAGGTATCGGCGGCAAAGGCCGTATCCAGAAGTTCACAAATCAAGCGCACGATATCGAGATTGGCCCACTCATTATGCCCCCCAATGTTATAGCTTTCCCCTTCCTCACCGCGCTCAAGAATCAGGCCGATGCCTTGGCAATGATCTTCAACGAAGAGCCAGTCGCGGACCTGCTGCCCGTCACCATAAATGGGTAGGGGGCGGCCATGGAGAATATTGAGTATCACCAGCGGGATGAGTTTTTCCGGAAAGTGATACGGCCCATAATTGTTGGAACAATTACTGGTCGTCGTGCGCAGCCCATAGGTGTGCTGATAGGCCCGTACCAGGTGGTCCGAGGCCGCCTTGCTGGCGGCATAGGGCGAATTGGGCGCGTAGGGCGTGTCCTCGCGGAAGGGCGGGTCCTGCGGCCCCAGGGTGCCATAGACTTCGTCGGTGGAGATGTGATGAAAACGATGCGGGATGATTCCACCTGGCGCGTCCAGCCAAACCTTGCGCGCCGCCCGCAGGAGGCTGTGGGTACCGAGGATGTTGGTATGCAGGAAGGCATCCGGGTCGTGGATGGAACGGTCGACGTGACTCTCGGCGGCAAAGTGGACGATGACGTTGAGCTTGTGTTCGCTCAAGAGCTTTTCCACCAGCGGCGTATCGTTGATGTCCCCTTCGGCAAAGTGGAATCCTGCCTGATTCATCAACCCGGCGAGGCTCGCCTGGTTACCGGCATAGGTCAGGGCATCGAGTACCACCAAGTGGCCCTGCGGAAAGCGCTGCCGCCAATAATGGCAAAAATTGGCACCGATGAAACCTGCCCCCCCCGTCACCAAGAGCCGCATCTCTGCCGGCATCAACTTTTCAGCCATCGATCTTTCCTTCTTGCCAAACCCGGATCATTCGTCGCAACTGTACCCGCCAATGCGGTGCCGCCCCTAAAATGCTATAGCTGCCGGTCTTGTCCAGTACCGCACAACTGGGTCGTTGAGCCGGAGTGGGATAGGCCGTGGTCGGGATCATCTGTATAGGAATCTCTCGTGTCAGCAAGCCCTGCTGCCGGCCCTCCTCCTGGATCGCCACCGCAAAGTCGTACCAGGATGCCACACCGGCATCGGTCCAGTGCTGCGTGCCAGTGAACTCCGGTAGCTCGGTGGCGCGCCAAAGCGCGTCCGCCAAGCCCCCGGCCCAAGTTGGGGTGCCGATCTGATCGCCAACCACAGAGAGCGTCTCCCGCTCAGCCATCAGGCGCAGCATGGTCTTGACGAAGTTGTTACCAAACTCGCTATAGACCCACGCGGTACGCAGAATCAGGGCGTCTGCACCGAGAATCCCGCGGATCTTCTCCTCACCTGCCGCCTTGCTGGCGCCATAGACGCCCAGGGGGGCCACGGGATCATTGGGCATATAGGGCCTGCCCTGCCGACCATCGAAGACAAAATCTGTAGAGACATGCAGCAGACGCGCTCCCGCTGCCTGCGCCCACTGGGCCATGCGTGCGGGCGCCTCGACATTCACGCTGTAAGCCAGCTCCGCCTCGGATTCCGCGCGATCCACCGCCGTGTAGGCAGCGGCGTTGATGATGATCTGCGGCTGCAAGCGCTGCAGTAGCGCGGAGATTTCCGCAGGCCGAGTGAGGTCCAGCAGCGAACGATCAATAGCATGCACCGTCACATCCGCAGGACGACGGCGAAGCAGCTCCCGCCCCAACTGCCCTCCAGCCCCAAAAATACAGATCTGACGCATCCACCTTCCCTCAGGCAAAAACTTCGCACTGGACGAGAGGCAAGCCCGCTGCATCCTTGGCCGCTAGCAGAGGCGCTTCCCCGGCGGGAATAGGCCAAGAGATGTTCAGGATCGGGTCGTTCCACAGCAGGCAACGCTCTGCACTGGGCAAATAATAATCGGTGGTCTTGTACAGAAACTGGGCAAACTCACTCAGCACGTAAAAACCATGGGCAAAGCCTGGAGGTATCCAGAGCATCTGATGATTTGTGGCAGACAAGCGCGCCCCCACCCACTGTCCGAAACTGGCAGAACTCTTGCGCAGGTCCACAGCCACGTCAAAGACCTCACCCTCCACCACCCGCACGAGTTTGCCCTGCGCCTGCTCGATCTGATAGTGCAAACCGCGTAGCACGCCGCGGGCGGAGCGGGAGTGATTGTCCTGCACGAAGTCGAGATCCAAACCGAGATCAGCAAAGGTCTTGCGGTTCCAGCTTTCCAGAAAGAAGCCGCGTTGGTCACCAAACACCCGAGGCGTGAGCAGACAGACCTCCGGGATCGCGAGACGCTGAACTTCCATCAGCGTTCCTCCTGTTCCAGACAACGTAACAGATATTCACCATAGCCGCTTTTGCGCAGGGGCTCCGCCAGGCGCAAGACCTGTTCCGCGTCGATATACCCCATGCGCCAGGCGATCTCCTCTGGGCAGGCAATCTTCAACCCTTGGCGCTCTTCCAGGGTACGCACGAATTCGCCAGCATTGAGCAGGTCCTGATGCGTGCCGGTATCCAACCAGGCAGTGCCCCGCCCGAGAATCTCTACCCGCAACTGCCCCGCCTCCAGATAGCAAGCGTTGAGCTCGGTAATCTCCAGCTCGCCACGCGCCGAGGGTCGAATCGTGCGCGCGATTTGGCTGGCCTGTGCGTCATAAAAATACAGACCGGTGACGGCATAACTGGAACGCGGGTTGGCGGGCTTTTCCTCGAGCGACACTGCCCGCCCCTGGGCATCAAATTCCACCACTCCGTAGGCCCGTGGGTTGGCGACATGGTAGGCAAAGACCGTAGCGCCGGACTCTTGCTGACTGACCGTTTGCAGGCCTTCGCTCAAGTCGTGTCCATAAAAGAGGTTATCCCCCAAAATCAGGGCGGCAGGCGCTCCTGCCAGGAAGTCTTCGGCAATCAGTAGGGCCTGCGCCAGCCCCTCAGGCCGTGGCTGCTCGGCATACTGAAAATCGAGCCCCCAGGCCGAACCGTCACCCAAAAGCCGCTGAAAGTGCGGCAAATCGGAAGGGGTGGAAATCACCAAAAACTCGCGGATGCCAGCCAGCATGAGGGTCGACAAGGGATAATAGATGAGCGGTTTGTCGTAGATGGGCATGAGCTGCTTGCTCAGTACCTGAGTCAACGGATAGAGACGGGTACCGGATCCCCCCGCCAGAATGATGCCCTTGCGCATGCTGGTATGGCCTTCCCGATCTTGGCTGCTTTGTGCAAGGGTAACCAGTCGCAGCAGCAGCGTCCAGACTGGGGGTGATGCTGGCTCAGGTTGTCGGTCGCAGCGACAAACCTCGCTCATCTTCTGAATGCGTTTATGCACCCATAAAAAGAAAATCCAAAATATCATGATGTTGTCATCAAATGTTCACAATACTGAAACACTTCGCTGTTAGCCCTCAACTTATGTCTTCGCCTTGGGTTTCCGTAGGTTCTGGCCCTTCGTGTTCGCCGATGCGCTCCCTGCGGTTGCCATGTCCACCGCAGGGCCGGGAGTCTTTTCTTTGCCGACA
>NZ_JBYCKU010000033.1:0-26814 GCF_057473545.1 Acidithiobacillus sp. TH-A67 | reverse complement strand
TGGTCGCCTGTTGATTGCTCAGGTTGCTGATGTTGCTGGTGTTGCTCGCGATATTCGTGGTGTTCGTCGCCTGCTGGTTGCTTAGGTTACTGATGTTACTGGTGTTGCTCGCAATATTGGAGATATCTGTCTGCTGCTGTTTCTGGATGTTACTGATCGTCGACAACGAGCCCAAGCTGGACAAGTTGCTCACGTCGGTCTGCAAGCTGCTGATATTTGTCGTGTTGGTGCCCACCTGATTACTCAGATTACTGATATTGCTCACATCCGTTGCCTGCTGCGTCTGCAGGTTGCTGATGTTAGTGGTATTGGTGCCCACCTGATTGCTCAGATTGCTGATATTGCTGGTGTTGCTCGCGATATTCTTGGTGTTGATCGCCTGCTGATTACTCAGATTGCTGATGTTGCTCACATCCGTCAGCTGCTGCTGCTGCAGGGAGCTTAAACCGGAAAGATTGATATTGCTGATATTGCTGATTTGCGTCTGAATATTACTGATGTTGGACGTATTTTGACCGACCTGCGTTTGCAGCCCGCTGATGCTGGAGGTATTGGAATTGACCTGCTGGTTGGTAGCATACAGCTGGCTGCCATTGACGGCATCGGTACTATTGGCACTCAGCGACCCCGGCGCCACATTGATGACCTTCCGCGGACTGCTGGCAGAACCAACCGAGAAAACATTGTTTTGACCGCCGTCGCTGCTGTTGTAGCCAACCGCCACCGAGTTGTTTCCGGTCGACGTAGCATTGGTACCCACAGCTGTGTCGCTGGTACCAGCCTTGGAACCAGGGCCCGATGCCAAGTTATTGGAATTACCCACCTGGGTGTAAGAGGAACCCAAACCCAGAGTCTGCGTTAGAACTGCCACCAGCCCCGTGCCGCCAGAAACCGTATCCGCCACTGCCGGGGTGAGACCCCATGCCGATAGAGCACCGGTAACGGCCAAGATGATAAGCTTCGGGGAAGAACCTGTTTGCATGATAGAAGTCCTCAAAAGACGCAAGTGGCAGAAATAATTCAAATATTCAGTTTTCCGCCAGAACTTTAGCAAACATCATGCCAAATTGGAGAGACGGAAAATTAGATCCCGCCAAATCAGCAACTCCTTGCATCTCAAAGTAAAAACAATGGCCAGCCCACCCGGCGCAACGTCATCGAAGCTACAGCACATTACCAACAATGTTACAATTCACCATTCTTTGTTACATTGCCCTAGGATTACATCATCGAGCTCGTCGATTTGGCCCAGGAGTTGCGAAAGGCGTTTGCACCGAGCTTGGGCACGCCGGATTCGACAGAGCCATTCCTCAAAATGGGCGCCCTCACCGCCGTTGCGGTACTCGCGAAGCTGTACCCCTAGGATTTCCAGATCTGTATCCAACGACGCCAACATCTTTCGACATTCGTTTTTCTTCCCAAACCCTGTGACTCCACTCTGCAACCTGTCCACTTCATACTCTCCAGAAAACACCAAGCTTTACCAAAGAACATCAACAAGCAAAATACGGGCGAAGCCAGCAGATCGGCAGATGGCTGCATTTACAAGCGGTATCCAGACCTCGGATCAACGTCGCCGGTACACGTTGTTTCACACAGGGAGAACATAGTGTTACGTTTCGCGTTACTATTTTCAGCGACAGCCTGCGGTAACATGGTGACACGGATTCCCATCACGACCTGCATTTTATTCTATAAGTCATATAGATAGGAAAGTTTCCATGGGTGCATACCATGTTACCTTCCTTCATGGCACGAGCATTGCTTACGTCACCCTGCGGACGAAATACTGTTTCGCACGATTTCGACTTTCATGCTTTGGAGGGTTACATGAGCTTGCTGAACATCGGTGGTTTGTTGAGTGGTTTGTTGGGCGGCGTTTTGGGTAGCACGTCCAGTAGTGGTGGTCTGCTTTCCGGCGTGGGTTCCGATGTGAGCGGGCTCCTGTCGGGCGTAGAGGGCTTGTTGGGCTCCGTAGATACCACCCTTGGTGGCACCGTTTCCGGGGTCGAAAGCCTACTTAATAACGTAACCAGCAATGCTGGCGCCGCACTAAACACCGTTACCGCCGACGCCAGCATTCTGGTACCCGGACTTCTGAACAATGTAGTGGACAACGCCGGCACCGCCTTGGCTGCTGTTAGCACCGACGTTCCCGCATTGCTGTCCGGCACAGTGAATGCGTTGAGCCCGATTCTGGGCGCGGTCACTGGCACCGTCAGCGGTGGTACCGGCTTGCTGGGCGGATTGCTCGGTAGCCTCTGAGGTTGTAGTTCCCCGCCCTTCTTGGAGGGCGGGTTGTTGTAAGTTGTTGAGAGACTTGTGCCCATCCTAGGATGGGTTTTTTTTGGCCCGCGCTGGCGCACGGGCCGACAACCTTTACAGAGAGCCGAGCAGCCCGCCCAGCAAGCCGCCCAACAGGCCGGTGGGGCTCGCCAGCGTCACCGCACCAGAGCTATCACCCGTCGTCGGATTCACCTGCGTCTGGGCATTGGTGGAACCGAACAAGCCACCCAGCAAGCCCGAAGAACCACCCACCAGACCATCCAGCAAACCACCGCCCAATAATCCCGCGCCGCTACCCGTACCCAGCAGAGTACCCAGGCCCAACCCATCGGAGCCCACCACAGCACCGTCCAGGATGGCCCCCAACAGACCGCCCTGACCATAGAGCAAGGTCTCGCTCAAGCCCGTCAATAACGGCGTAGGGGCATTGTTCTGCGGGCCCACAGCAACATTCAAAACGTTACCCAACAAGCCACCCACAGTACCCAGCAAGCCCGCCGAACCCGTCGTTGTCCCGGCCACACGACCCAATAAACTCGATGTCATTTACCTTCTCCTTCATCCAAAATGGGTAGTCTCATCAACAGGAGGGGGCAATTCGCCCCGCCCCAGCGATTCCCAAGCAAAGTTCATTCCATGGAAAACGCCGAAAGGGCCTGTACCAGGCGCGCGATCGCTGAAGACCAGTCACCGGACCTTTCCTGACGGAAAAGCCGGGCGCTGGCATACCACGGACTGTCGTCGCGGTGCGCCAGCCAGCGCCAGTCTGGGTTGGCAGCTACCAACACCCACAGCGGAACCTGCAATGCACCAGCCAGGTGAGCCACAGAGGTATCTACCGAGATCACCAGATCGAGTTGCTGCAGGATGGCCGCGGTATCGGCATAGTCACCAATCTGTGGTCCCAGGGGAAGAATAGGGAAATCCACTCCGGCCAACTCCGCTTCTGCGGCCTCGCCCTTTTGCAGGGAGACCAGCTGCACGCCCGGCAGAGCAGCCAAAGGTGCAAACGCTGATAGGGGAAGGGAGCGTTCCTTGTTGATGCGATTGAGAGGATTGCCAGACCAGACCAGCCCCACCCGCAGTCCCGGCCGCGCCGGGAGCAGCGACTCCCATTGCGCCAGCCATTGCGGATCGGTGGACAGATAGGGTGTGGGCGGCAGGGTATCGATCGTCGTGCCACAGAGATGCGGCAAACTCATGATCGGTGCAAAGCAGTCGAATTCGGGAATCTCGGTATTTTCGAGAAATACCTGCTCCACGTCGGGCAACCGCTGGAACAGGCGCAGCAGCGGCTCACGGGTTTCCAGCAATACGCGACCCCCACGCCGGCGCAGCTCGCTCACAAAGCGCACACATTGCAGGTTGTCTCCCAGACCTTGTTCGGCATGGACGAGAATACGGCGTCCCGCCAGATCTTCTCCGGCCCAGCGCTCGCGACCGGGAAAACGTTTGGGATTGTGGTTTTCCTTCACGTCAAAACGGTGCTCGTAGAGCCGGAAGCCTTCTACGAAATCTCCTTGCAAGAGGGTGAAGGTGGCCAGATCGAAGCCTGGCGAAGCCTCGTGTCCGGAGTCTTCGTAGGCCAGACGCAACCAGTGTGCGGCTTCGGCGAAATCGTTGCGGTGACAGCAAAAGATCCCCAGCTTGCTTTTGGCCTCCGCACAGTCGGGATGCTCGGCGATCACCTGCCGCAACCGAGCCTCGGCGTCGGCATGCCGGCCCTGCGCGTAGAGGCAGACCACCAGATTCATGGCCGCCCCACGGTGGCTGGGGTCGCGGGCCAGAATCTTGCGCAACACCTGCTCGCTCTCAGCATGGGCCTCCCGCTTGTGCAAGGGAACGGTCAAATTGAGCAGCGCGATGTGATTGTCCGGGTCGAGTTCGAGGGCACGGCGCAGTGCCTGCTCTGCCTCCTCGTAGCGCTCTAGTTCCGACAGCACAAAACCCTGGTTACAATACGCCTGCACATAATCGGGTTTGAGCGCCAAGGCGCGATCCAGCAGTTGCAAGGTTTCCTCGTAGCGCTTCTGATTGGTAAGCAGAACGCCATAATTGAGCAGGCCATCGGCAGAATCCGGATTCAGAGCCAGCAAATGCTGAAAGATGCGCTCAGAGGCAAACTCTTCGCCCCGCTCCATCAGGCGCACCCCCAGATTGATGAAGGCCTGCTGATGCTCCGGTTCGCGGTCGAGCAGATCGCGCAGGAAACGTTCTTCTTCACCCATATGGGGCTCTGGGGGGAGCAGCAGCGCCTCTCCGACGATTTCCTGCGCCACACCCCATTCCGGAAGCCAGTCACTCAGCAGACGAAACAAAGACCAAGGATGCACGCGCAGACGCTCCGCCTGCTGGCATTGCCAGCCCGTGGCAAGCAGATCGTCGAGGACTTCGGGCCAGAGCGCCTGCAGCACGTCATTGCTCAGGGCCACCACGCCAGCGGCTTGGAGATCCTGCAGGCGGCGGCGTTCCCGCTGCACCCGCAAGAGCCAGCGCCGCCGCTGCGATTGTGGCGCCACTCCGTAGTGGAGCAGGGCCGTACACAGCGCACGCAGCCCCTGCCGTCCCCAGAAAACCCCGTTACCGGATAGCTCCGGACCCTGCATCGTCATGGTGATTCACTCCTGATAAGGGGCTGGATATCAGCAATCATTATGCCATCGTCCTGCAAGAGACGTTAAATAGGGGTTCATAGCGCACGACTACTGTATATAAAAACTTCCCATGATGTTACCTAACCAAACTTTTCTCCACATTAGCGCCAGGAAACCGCAGATTGCTTGCATTTCGCACCGTACTTTTTGTTACATTATGGTTCTCTATACTATTTATCATTTTTGATTATTTCTTATAATGATCATATTCTAAAACCATAAGATACTGACTGGTATCAAATTCTTTTTTCTTTTTGCGATATGTGTAGGCATTGACTTATGTAACACGTCGTACTAATTTCGTAACAGCCGTCATCCAGGACGGCTAACCTCTGGGAGAAACGACATGAACATCAAGCAGGAAATTGCCCGCTTCGTGCGGGAGGAAGAAGGGGCCGGCGTCATCGAGTACTCGCTGATTGCGGCAGCTATGGCAGTCATTATCTTTGCGGCACTCGGCCCAAAGGGCGTTTTAGGTCCAGTCATCTCAAAAGCATTCTCAACAATTGCTTCCGATATCTCAACAGTTGCCGGCTGAAGCATTTGATCTGAGCCAACATTGTTCTGTGCCATGGCCATCTCTCGCCTTTGCTCTCTGGGCCGCGCTCCTTGCGGTTCAGGATCTACGCTGGCAGCGCCTCTCCAATGCCGGGACCTGGGGCGGGATGGCTTTTGGCCTTTTCTGGCTGGTCTTTGCCGGGCAGGGCTTTCTCGGAGGGGGCATGCAGGCCACCCTGCTGGGGCTCCTGCTCGGTTTTCTGTTGCTCCTGCCCGCCTATGTCTTTCGGCTGATCGGGGCCGGAGACGTCAAATTCCTCATGGCCATCGGCGTCCTCGCCGGGGCCTCTTTCGTGGCGCGGGTGTATCTGCTGGGTACCATACTGGCCCTGATTCCGGCACTGGTTCGCTGGGTCCGCACCCGGCGCAAACCCAGCAAGGTGGCCTTGGGCTTTGGCTATGGCAGCGCCAGCGTCTTGCTCCTGCTCGTTCCCCACTTCTTGGAGATCCGTTGGTGATGGAATCCCATTCCCCGGAACGTGGTTCGTCGGTCATCGATTTTCCTTTTGTGCTGATCTTTTTCATTGCCCTGCTCTGGGCCATTTTTCAGTTTGGGTTTTTGTTTACCCTGAAGAGTGCCCTGAGCATGGCGGCCGAAAATGGTGCCCGCGCCGCCCTGCAATATCGGGCGGCAGGCTCTTTGGGTGAGGCCGAGGCGGCGCGCGCGAGCAACGCGCAATACGTCGCCCAGCAGTACCTGGCCTGGCTCAACCACGTGAGCGTTACCGCCAGCGGCGCACCCTGCAGCTACAATGCGAGCCTGGTCTGCTTTACGGTGACGGCCAGTTATCCCTATGCCTCCTATCCATTGGTGCCACCGCTGTTGCATTTTCCCATCATCGGACCGGTAGGCATTCCCCAGACGTTGACGGCCAGCGCCAGTATTCAGGCAGACCCCAACACCCTGCTATCCAATAGCGCCTGAGGGCAGGCAGGCAAAACACCAAAGCAGAAAACGAAAAACGCACCAAAGGAGACTGTACAATGGGAAACCGGGCGAAACTGATCATAGCCCTGCTGGTAGGAGTGGCTACCATCCTGGCGGTAGCGGCTTATGTGCTGAGCCAGTATCCGCAGGTTCCGTTGCGTCATCCCGCCGCTATTTCGGCGCAGCAACATCCCAGCGTTCCGGTGGTGGTGGCCAAAACTCTACTGCCCGCGGGTAAGGTCATCAGCGCCGACGACCTGGAGGTCCTGCCCTACCCCAGCCAGCCCAGCGGCGCCTTTTCCCAGGCGGCGCAGCTGATCGGCAAGACCCCAGCGGTCAACATCGCCCCGCAGGTGCCGGTGTTGCAGCAGAACCTCATCAGCGGCCTGGCTACGCAGATTCGTCCGGGCCACGTGGCCATGGCTATCCAGGCCAATCCGGTGCTGGCGGTGGGCTACCACCTGCATCCCGGGGACTGGGTGGATGTATTCGGCATCCTGCCCGGCAACCAGCAGAGCGGCGGTCCTGGCGGCTGGCCGACGCAATCCCGCCTGCTTTTGCCGCATCTGCGGGTGCTGGCGGTGGGGCCGGTGACCGTCAGTCATGCCCAACCCGTCAGCGAGAAGAAGGGCGAGGCGCAGAACTCTGCCGGCGCCACCCAAAACGCCCCACAGACGCTGGTGCTGCAGGTGCCACTGGCTTCAGCCAATGTCCTGGCTTTGGCCAGCGAGCAGGGTCGCCTGCTGCTCGCCCTGCAAAATCCGCAAAACCCCACTGCGCCCGATACGTCGGCCTTCCCCACGCCGCCCCCGGCGCTCTCGCCCAGCAAATTGCCCTATGATCAGCAGCAACAGGCCTTGGCCCAACCGGCCAATCGCGCCTACGCAGGCGAAACCCTGCCGGGGCTGGCTGGCCAGGGCGAGCCGTCGGCAGCGGTACAGCACCGCTTCGTACGTGCGCCCGCGCCCACGGTACAGGTCATTGCCGGCGGGAAGATGTCCCGTATCCCCTACTGAGTCGATTTGGAGAATCTGATGCTGAACAGACCGCAACACCGCCATTGGGGACGGAATCTTCTGCGCACCCTGGCCCTGCTCGCCGCCTTTGGCTGGGCCGGTAGCAGCCTGGCCGATACGACAGACGGCGCTCAACCCCACGCTCTTTCTCTGAACAAAGGAAGTGAGCGCGTCTGGCAACTGCCTAGCGCCCCGATCCGCGTCGCCATTGGCGACCCCAAGGTGGCCAGCCTGAATCTGATCTCCGGCACCGGTGGACGGGAGTACCTGCTCACCGGCCAAGAGCCGGGAGAAACCAGTCTGCTGGCCTGGCTGCCTGGTCATCACTACCCAGAGGTCTGGCAGGTGATGGTCAATGCCCCGGTGCCCAAGGCGCCACTGGCGGCCCCGGCGCCCGGCATGCCCAAGGCGCAGGCGCAGGGCAACGTCGTCACCCTCTCGGGCGCCGTGGCCAGCCAGATGCAGGAAGAAGATGCCCTGCAGGCTGCGCAAGCCGTGGCAGGCAAGGACGCAACGATCCTCAACCAGACGACCATTCCGGTGGACAATGAAGTGCAGATCGGTGTCAAGGTGGTGGAGTTCAGCAAGAGCGAGCTGCAGAACATCGGTATCAATTTTTTCGCCAAAACCAGCAATTTCACCCTGGGTACCTTTGCCCCCTCCACGGTGACCAGCAGCGCGGCCAACCCGTTGTTCCAGGCCGCGAGTTCGGCCGGAAATGCCTCTCTCATCGGGCAGGCCTTTTCGGTCTTGGGCGGCAGCAGCTCCGGTAACGTGCTCGGTTACCTCAATCTGCTACAGGCCAACAACGTCCTGCGCATTTTGGCAGAGCCGACCCTGGTGGCGATGAACGGCCACAAGGCCAGTTTCCTGGCCGGTGGCCAAATTCCCATCCCGGTTCCGCAGGCGTCTGGAATTGGAGGGGCCGCAACCGTCACCATCCAGTACAAAAATTACGGCGTGGCCCTGGACGTAACACCCTATATTCTCAGCAAGGGACAGATCGCCCTGCACATCGCACCCTCGGTCAGTGCCCTGGATTACACCAATGCCGTCACCATCAACGGCTACAGTGTCCCGGCCCTGACCGTGCGGCAGGCAAATACCACGGTCACCCTGGGCAATGGCGAGAGTCTGGTCATTGGGGGGCTGGTGGATCGGCAGATGCAGCAGGACATCAACAAGGTTCCGCTGCTGGGGGACTTGCCCATCATCGGCGCCTTCTTCCGCTCGATACAGTACAGCAGTTCCAATATGGAACTCGCCATCATTGTCACTCCCCGCCTGGTGCGCCCCATGGCTGCCAACGCGAAGCTGCCACCCTTGCCCGGGGCGGACTTTGCGGCGAGTTCGCACAATACGGTGAAAGAACTTTTCCTCCCCGGTAGCGAGAACGACGGTGCAGGCCCTGGATACGAACCCTAAGGGCGGCAAAGGCTCCATGACGGACGCTTCGCCGCCAGGGGATCGCCTCCCCTTGGCGCTGGCCCTGGTGGGCCCGGACCTCATCCCTTGGTTGCAAGAAGCCACCCGGGATCTGGTGACGTTATTACCGGTCAGCCCTACGGACAACCTTCCCAAGCTGCTGACCCAAACCAAGGCCAGTCTTTTGCTGGTGGAGTTTCCTGGACAGCAGTCGGTAGCCGAGCGCTTGGGGGCGTTACTGGAGGTATTCCCGAACCTGCAGCTCCTTGCCCTGGGACGGACCGAAGATCGCGACTCGCTCTTGGCCGCGGTTCGGGCCAAGGTCAGTGATTTCATCGACACCAACGGCAGCCCTACCGATCTGCAGCGGGCCATGCACAAGGCTCTGCAGCGGGAACAGTGGTTGCGCAGTCAACGTCAACAGAAGCTGATCAGCATCGCCGGCGGGGTGGGGACGGGTTGCACCACGATGGCCGTGAATCTGGCCACGGTTTACCAGAAATGGTTTCCGGAAAAGCAGATATTGGTGCTGGATTTTGGGACACCCACTGGAGACGCACTGGTGTATTGTGGGCTCCAGTCGGCACTGACCTTTGCCGAAGCCGTGGGCAACCTAGCCCGCTGCGACCAGAGTTATTTGCGCAATGGACTTGCTTACACGGCCAATCAGGTGGCAATTCTGCCGTTGTTTCGGGAGGCCTCGGATCTGCGCGGCCTACGGGTACAGGATGGCCTGCAGTTGCTCAACATCCTACTCACCCTGTTTGATATTGTCATTGCTGATATGGGCAACGACTTTCATTCGGAAATGGGACGCTATTTGCTACACCATGCCGACAGCCTGTTACTCCTGACCGATCAGTCAGTGCGGGGATTGCTCGCAGCCCAGCGTATTCTGGGATCTTCCCGATCCGCCAATGCGCAAACGCTGCGCCTGCTGGTTTCTCAATACGACGACGAACTGGCAATCAGCCCAGCGCAGATCAGTCGGGAACTGGATGTACCACTACTCGGCGACGGATTTCTACCGGAACGCCGGCGCACGCTGATTCAGGCCGTGAATCGCGGTCTACCCGTAGTCGAAGTCGCTGCGCGAGACAGCTACACCACCCACTTCGAGGCGCTGGCAGGACGGCTGGCCGCGACCGTATGGCCGGAGGTGCCGGTCAACGGAAACGGGGCAAGCAAACCTCGGCGTTTTTTACCCAAGCCACTTAGGAAGCGTTGGCCATGGTAACCGCAGACGAACATCCCTTTGGATTGGGAGACTCCCCGCAACGTCAGGGCGGTGCCACCCCGTCTCTGCTGCAGATCAAGGGAGAATTGCACGCGCGGCTCATCGACCGGGTCGAGGAAGTGGGCGCCGACTTTGCAGATCTGCGCCGTAGCGCGGTGCGGCATTTTGTGGCGGTGGAACTGGAACGGGTACTCCGGGAGCGCCCCTACGCCCTGAGCCAGCGGGAACTCGAAGCGCTGACCGACGACCTGACCGACGAGCTGACCGGCTACGGCCCGCTAGAGTCGCTTCTGCGCGATGGCGAGGTGGAGGACATCCTGGTCAATGGGCCGCGGGAAATCTACGTGGGCCGTTCGGGCCGTCTGGAGCTCTCCAATCTGGCATTTCAGGACGATGCGCACCTGATGCGGATCATTGGCCGCCTCCTGGCTCTCAGCGGTCGCCGGGTGGATGAATCCACACCCACGGTAGATGCTCGTCTTGCGGATATCGGTCGTATCAATGTAATCATTCCACCCTTGTCACTGAACGGGCCCACCCTCTCCATCCGGCGCTTCCCAGCCAATCCCTTGCAGGCCTCCGACCTCACGGAAAAAGGGACATTGACCCAGCCCATGCTGGATTTTTTGCGCCTGGCCGTAGAACAGCGCTGCAATATTCTGGTCTCGGGTGGTACCAGCAGCGGTAAAACGACCTTTCTGAACATCCTGGCCGGCTTCATCCCCCCCGCAGAACGGGTGATCACCATCGAGGACACGGCGGAACTGCAATTACAAAGTCGCCATGTGGTGCGCCTGGAAAGCCGTCCCGGTGGGCACGATGGAGCCGGGGCTGTTGATGTCCGCGACCTGCTCCGCAACACCCTGCGTATGCGCCCCGATCGCATCGTCGTGGGTGAGGTGCGGGGCGGCGAAGCCCTGGAAATGCTACAGGCCATGACCACCGGCCACGACGGCTCGCTGGGAACCATCCATGCCAACTCCGCTCGCGAGGCGCTGCAACGCTTGGAAATCCTGCTGAGTTTTGGCGGATTCCGCGGTAACGAGATGACCATGCGCCGGCAGATCGCTTCGGCAGTGGATCTCATTGTGCAAATCGGCCGCCTGCCCAATGGTAGCCGGCGGGTTCTCTCCATCAGCGAGGTCACTGGCCTGGGCGACGCCATGATCGCCATGCAGGACCATTTTCGTCTGGATCTGCAGGACACCCGGGATGGGGAGGTACAAGAACGTTGGGTAGCCACCGGGGTTGCGCCCCGCAGCCCAAAGCTGAGTCGTTATCGGCCAGCAGCCGCCAGCGACGAGTTTACTTGGTGATGACCATGACCATCCTGCTCCTGTACGCTCTGGCATTTTTTCTGATCCTCATCGCGGTGATCGTTGGGCTGACGCAGCGTCAACGACCAGAGTTACCCGATGCGCTACGGGAACGCCTGCGCAGCGAAATCCCTGGCAAAAGCGACGAGCAGAGCGAAGTGGCAGATCGGGATAAACTCCTGAATGCCCCTGGCGAGGGAATCGCGGAGAACTGGTGGCTGCAATTTTCGGGCTGGGTGGAACGGGCCGGATTTACGCCGCGGGCGTTTCTGCTGCGCAGTCTGCTGTTGGATATCGTGATCAGCTCTGTGCTTGCCGTCTTTCTGCAGCCCGTTGTCGGGATCGTCTACTTCGTTGCGCTCCATCCTGTGGTAATGGCGCTGCGGCTCCGCTTGGCCATTCAGAAACGCGCCGCTAAAACGCTTCTCGCTCTACCGGGCTTTCTGGATGCGGTGGTTCGTATCACTCGGGTTAGTTCCAGCCTGACATCTGCCCTGCAAAGTGCAACCCGCGACGCCGAGGGACCGATCCGGGAGGTATTTCGGCAGATTCTGCGCCGCGAGCAGGCAGGTATGCCCATCGATCGCGCCATGCTGCTGATGGCCAAACGCTACCACCTGCCGGAGCTGGCGATTCTGGCCACGGTGCTACGCCTCAATCTGCGCTACGGTGGCAGGACGGATATCATTCTGGAACGTCTGGCAGACTGGTTGCGCGGGCGAGTGAGTGTGCAGGCGGAACTTCGCGCGCTTTCGGCCGAAACCCGCTTCAGCGCGCTCATCATGAGCATTCTGATCCCGGGTCTGGGGGTGTATATCACCGTGATGAATTCCAAACCGATCCTGACCATGTGGGAGACCGGTTTGGGCCGCGCCCTGCTGATTCTGGGAGGAGCACTGATCCTGTTCGGAGTCTTCCTGATTCAGAGGATGTCGAAGATATGAGCGCCGTATCGATACCAGCGCTGCTTTGGGCTTTTGCCGTGTTTTTTGGCGCCTTGGCGCTGGGCCTCGGCTTGTGGTACTTCGCCTATGGCCGCTGGCAGTTTCGGCGTACCCAGCAGCAACTGGAACGTTCCCAGCCCAAGGAGTCTGGTGGGATGGAGGATTCGTCCTGGGACAAGCGCCTGGCAGAGCTGGCGCGCTGGGGACAAAAGCTGCGCAACATGGGTACCCTGGAGGACCGCCAGCAGTTACTGCAGGCGGGTTTTCGGCAACCCTATGCCCTGCCGCTGTTCCTGCTGATTCGTCTGATGGCCGGTCTGGCCCTGGGCATGCTGGTAGAGCTCTACGTGCTGTTTGCCGTGCATCATCCGGCGGGATGGGCTTATCTGCTCTGGCCATTTATGGGATTCGTGCTGGGGGTTCTCGCGCCCAAGTTTTTGCTGGAAATGCGTGCCAAGAGCCGTATAGAGGGAATTGCAGAGGAACTGCCGTTCTTCGTGGACCTCCTGGCTCTACTGCAAGGCGTGGGGTTAAGCCTGGAACAGAGTTTGATTTCCGTAACGGCCGCCAGCGATTCAGGCCTGCCACTGATCTCGGCGGAAATGCGCGAGGTTTCGCGGCAGGTTGCCATTGGTCGGCCCAGGGTAGAAGCCATGCAGAAGCTCGCTGAGATTCTCAAAGATCCGGATTTTCGCGAACTCACCAACCTGCTCCGACAAATCGACCGGTATGGTGGTGACGTCGCCGAGCCCTTGCGAGAGTTTTCGGAGCGTCTGCAGGTCAAGCGGCAGATGAGCGCTAGGGAACGGGCGGGAAAAATGAATGCCAAGATGATCGTGGTCTTGGTAACAACCATGCTGCCGGGTCTGATCATCATCACCGCCGGCCCCGCATTTACGGTTCTGGTGAAGGCCTTGCATCACTTATGAGACTGCTCGCACGATTCATTCCGTCGCCCTGCCTCGCGCACCTGCCTCGCGGGGTGCGAAGCTCCCTGGCGTTGCTCCTTGCCGCCAGCCTCTCGGCTTGCAGCACCTCCCCGCATGCTCCCGCGAGTTTGCCGCCAGCGCCAAAGGCCAATCCCAATCACCTTGCACAACTGAGTCTGCAGCTCATTGCCTCCATGGAGCAGCAGCAGAAATGGTATGCGGCACTTTCCTATCTAGATGCCTACCGGCAGCAACACGGAGAATCCGCCGAATTTTCCCTATTGCGGGCGCGAGCTCTGGCGGCTACCGGACGTACCGATGCCGCCCGGCAAGACTACGCGGCACTGGCGGGAACAGGGCTTGCCGCCTTTGGTGAACAGGGTCTGGGCCTGCTGGATGCCAAAGCGGGGCAAACGGCCTCGGCCTTGCGCCATTTTCGGCGTGCTGCGCGATTGGCTCCGACCAATGCGGCCATCCTCAACGACCTGGGCTATGCCTGCCTGCAGAACCGGGAATGGGATGCCGCACGTGAGGCGCTCTACCGTGCAGCAGAGCTGGCACCAGACAACGACCGAGCATGGAGCAATATCGCCGTGTACCTACTCATACGCGGGGAGAGCCTGCGAGCACAGGAGCTGATGGATGCCCATCACCTTCCCTGGGATGCGCAGCAGCGAATTCGCCGACTGGCCGCGGAATTGGGCGGCAGTTCCGCGGAACATACCTCAAGCCCTACCCACGCCAATTCTGCTGAAGGCACGATGCAATTGCCCCAGCCTCCCCTCTCGCAAGTTTTTTCTGGTAAGGAGTCGATTCCATGACCACAGCACACTCCACGATTTCCTGCTTGGCGCTGGGCGCTTCGCTCCTGGGACTGGCGGCCATGCCCTTGCTGGCCCAGGCCTCCCTGCTACAGCCACCGATTTCTGCTTGGAGCCCGGCACTACAGGGCGAAAATCCCGCCTCTTCGACAACGGCATCTGCCGTCGCCCCGGCACCAGCGGCACCAGTCGTAGCTGCCGCGCCCGCCCCTACCAATAGCCATGCGCCCAGCATAGCCGTCGTCGCGCCGGTCCCTCCACCCGCGGCACGTCAGAACGCAGTGCAGCGTCTTCTTGCCTTTCAGGCGGACGGGGTAGCGGCGGGTGCCATGCAGCCCATTGGCGGCCCGGAGGCGGTAGCCAGCTACAAGGCGTGGTTGCGGACCTTTGGCGGTCCGCAGCAGAGCTCCGCAATGCCGGCAGCCGGAGGCATCGGTTCCATGGCCCAGCAACTGCCGAGCAGCGCTGGTAACTATGGGAACTGAGGAGGGCAAGTCATGCGCTTGGCGGGCAAAGATCCAGAACACATGAGAGAAGATGGCAGCCTGGTCATCATGTTCGCTTTGGTGCTGCCAGTGATGCTCCTCATGGTCTTTGGCAGCATCGATATTGCCCATATGGTGCTGGTGAAGCGGGAACTGCAGAAAATTGCCGACATGTCGGCCATCGCCGCGGCAGAGGGAATCGGCAGCGGCGTGCAGACGATTGCGCTGCAAAATGCGCAGCAGAATGGTCTGCCCAACGACAGTACGCTGACGGCCACCAAGGGGTACTGGAATCCCGACCACTTGCCCGGCCCCACGCACTTCACCGCCACCCCGCCGCCCGACGATCCGGTCAATGCCGTGCAGATCGTGGTTACCCGGCAGGTTCCCTACATGATTTTCCTGCCACCGGCCACTCTGCGCGCCACTGCCATTGCCTGGTCACCCAACACCGCCGGCATTGGCATTGCCAGCACCCTGCTGAACCTCAACACCCAGCAATCCGGCCTGCTCAATGGCATTCTCGGGGGCTTGCTGGGAACGACGCTGAATTTGTCCGTGGCCGGCTACCAGGGTCTGGCCAATACCTCCATCTCTTTGGGGCAACTGGCGGAGCAGCTCAATGTTGGCAACGTCAATAGCCTGCTCTCCAGCAATCTGAACTTGGGCGAGCTCTATCAGGGCACGCTGAATGTGCTCGGCAATGCCACCGATGGTGGTCTGCTGCATGGCAATGCCTATGGCGCCTTACAGGCCTTGGCCACTGCAATACCCTACAGCCCCAGTACCATCCAGCTTGGCAAAATCATCAATCTGGGCCTGAGCAGCGCGCAATCGGCCGCCGATGCCCAGGTCAACCTGCTGGGCCTGATTACCGCTTCGGCCATGCTGTCCAACCAGCAGCATTTTGTCGATGTACCGGGAGTGAACATTTTGGGCCTAGCGAGCCTAAAGCTATATGTCATTTCGCCACCCCAACTGGCCTACGGCCTACCTGGGAAAAATGCCCAAGGCCAATGGCGGACCGTGGCCAAAACCGCCCAGGTGGCGCTGAATCTAAATGTGTTGGGTGGCGCGGTAAACGTGCAGTTGCAGGCCAGCCCTGCCGAAGCCAGGCTGGAGCAGGTGAACTGTGCCTTGCCTCCCGATAATCCTTCAGTAACGGTGGGTGCTGGTACGAGCATTCTCGCTGGACAGGTCAATATCTTGGCCGGCTCAACTCCCTCGTTTACGGCCGTTCCTCCAGGGAACTATCAGACCGTCTCCTTCACGGGCTATCCCAAACAGCAACAGACCATCAGTTCTGGTGATCAGTCGATTACACTCGATTTGAATCTATTAGGTATCTCCATCAATCTGGGGAACATTCTCAGCCCCATCATCAACACGTTGCAGCCGGTTTTGCAAATTCTTGGAATTTCTCTGGGCACCGCCCAAGTACAATACACCTCCGTAGGTTGCGGTACCGCACAATTGGTTTATTGAGATAAGGTTGAGATGACGGTTCGTATCCTCGTATGGCAAGCACAGCACGAATTTGGTAAGCGTCTGGAGCATTGCCTGGGACAGTTCCCATTACCCACCGAGCTGGCTGGCTACGATGAAGAGGTACTGCATCCTTCTGACGGCAACCCGCTGGGGGGATTTGACATGGCCTTCATCAGCACGACGGCGCTGCGTGAGTATGATCAGCAACACTTGGCTTGGTCGCGCATAGCCGGAATACCGATCATCTGGATCGGTAGCGGAAATCAAAATCTCTACAGTCGCCGCTCGGCCTCGGACAGCGTAGTCCTGCCAGCCTATTTCAATTGCTCGTCTCTGCATACCGCTTTACGGCAGATCCTTCGTCTTACAGACTTAGACGAAACTGAACAAGCACTGCAAAGCGCAAGTCAAGCGGCGCGGGTCTCCTCCTTGGAGGGACCCGATGGCTCAGAGTTCATCTATAGTGCCCCGGTTATGCAGCAATTGGTTGCCAATGCGCAACTGTATGGCCGATTGAGCATGAGCGTATTGATTCGCGGAGCCAGTGGTACAGGAAAGGAACATATCGCCCGCATGGTGGCGCAGGCCCATCCTTCTTTTGGCAAGGGACCATTTATTCCGGTCAACTGTGCGGCAATCCCGGATACGCTCTTCGAATCCCTGTTCTTTGGGCATCGTAAGGGCTCGTTCACCGGTGCCATCCGTGACCACCGAGGTTTTTTTCAGGAGGCTCATGGCGGCACACTGTATCTGGACGAGATCGGCGACCTGCCCCGCTTTCAGCAGGTAAAGCTTTTACGCGCCCTGGAGGACGGGGTAATCCACCCCGTAGGTTCCAACGAAGCCATACAAATTCACTTCCGACTCATTGCCGCCACCAACCGACCGTTATTGCAAATGATCGATGAGGGTAGTTTCCGCTTGGACTTCTATCACCGCATCGGTGTCATCGAACTCTACGTACCTAATCTCGAGGAGCGGGGTCCGGCAGAGAAATTGCTTCTCTTCCGCCATGCTTTTGCACAAGCCATTGAAAAATATGGGGCGCATCTACATGTGGATGCCCCAGAGTTACCTCTTTGGTTACAAGGGTGGGTTACCCGCACCAGTTTCCCCGGAAACGTGCGCGAACTCGCCAATAAGGCTGCACGCATGGCAGCGTATTATCTGGGTCATCGTCGCTTGGAAGAATCAGAGTGCCGCTGCCTACTCGATATTCGGGACCCCGATACAGAATCAGAAGAGGAAGAGGGGACCGACATGGGTCTTCTGGACTACTCGGCGCGTCGAGAGGAGCGCGAGCAAATCGTCGACGCCCTGGAGAAAGCGCACTGGCGGCGGAGCGAAGCTGCAGAGATGCTGGGATGGAGTCGCAAGACGTTATGGCTCAAAATGAAGAAATATAACTTGTCGGAGTAACTCTCTGCCTCACCACCGTTGTCATTTTGATGTATGCCAGGAGCACGAAACATGAATCGAATCAGTGAAAAACTCCCTTTTGCATTTCCCTACCGCGCGCTCGCGGCAGGCACGATACTGGCGATCTCGCTAACCGGTTTCGCCTATGCGGCGAGCAATCCATCCACTCCCGATGTCGCTATCCCCAACAACGCGCCCACGGCACTGCCACCACTGACGCAGCATGTCATGGAATTAATCAAGCAAAAAAAGGTGGTAGAGCTGCGTACCATCTATAATGGTCCTTTCGCCGCGGCCATGTTCTTCAATCCGGCAACTCTGGAGTACACCGACGTGCTGCTGAAGCATCAGAGTTTTTGGTGGATAGGGCAGACATCCGACCCGAAAAAAGCGGAAATCCTCTATACCAAACTGGCGACGCAGACCATTCGTCTGGCGGCCCCGGATCTCGCCAAAATCCAGCTGGATGCGCGTATTGCCGTGGCACAGAGGGCTCTGGAGGCGCAAAAGCAGCAACAAGCCGAGCTCGCTTCGCAGATCACCGCGCAGCAGCGGATTGTACAGGCCGGCGCGGCTGCCCAACAGCAATTGCAAGAGGAAGCCAGCGCACTGGATGCACGGCGTCAGGCGCTGGAGTCTGAGTTGCAACGTACGACGCATGCCATTCAAGCCCTGCAGTACGAATCGCAATCCGGCCCCAGTCTCGATAGCAATCCGCCAGAAGAGGTCGCCCCGCCCCGTCCGGCACCAATACCCGCCAAGCCCGAGAAGTCGCGCATACACATCCAGGCGACTGCGCATCCATGACGCAGATGTCCTCGGAGCAGGTTCCGCAGACCACTGGCCAAGGCAACTCGCCACCTGTGTCTACGGGTCTGCAGTGCCTGGCTCTGGTAGCCAACTACTACCGGCGTCCCTGCAACGCCGAACAATTGGCGCGCGCGCTCGGAATGACCCAGGCACTGTTGCCGCCAGGCAAACTGATCCTGGCGGCTCGAGAGGTACACTTGGTCGCCAAAGCAGCCAATTTGAACTGGCGCGACTTGGCACAGGTGCATTTCCCCATCATTGCCGAGCTGCGGGATGGCAATTACATCGTTTTCGCTCGATTTGAGCGGGATCGACTGGTAGCTGTCGATCCACTACGAGGTCAACTCATCCTGGATCAGTCCACCCTGGAAAAGGTCTGGACCGGGCGCGTGCTCTTTCTCAAACCCAGATTTTCTTGGCGCGATGAAAACCAGCGCTTTGGCCTACGCTGGTTCATCCCCATCATTCTTCGTTACAAGCAGCCTGTCGTAGAAGTTTTACTGGCAGCTTTCGTGGTGCAGATGTTTGGCCTGGCAATGCCTCTGTTTGTGCAGCTAGTAATCGACCGGGTGCTCGTCTACCACAGTCTGCCCACCCTGGACATTCTGGCTGTGGGTATGTTGATTATCATTGCCTTTGAGACGACATTAAACATTCTGAAGACGTTGATGATGACCCATACCACCAACCGCATCGATGTAACCTTGGGTGCACGTTTGTTCTCCCATGTGTTACGAATACCGATGCGCTACTTCGAGACGCGCACGGTAGGCTCTACCATCGCGCGGGTTCGGGAATTGGAAGTTATCCGGCAATTCCTGACGGGCCCCACGCTAATGGCGTTCATCGATATCTGGTTTGTCGGTATCTTCATCATCGTACTGCTACTGTACAGCTGGCAACTGACCTTGGTGGTACTCGCCTCCATTCCCTTCATGGTCGGAATTTCGCTGCTGATATTTCCAATTTTGCGGCGGCTATTACAGGAGCGCTTTGACCGCAACGCGGAAAACCAGTCTTTTCTGGTGGAAACCATCACGGGTATTCAGACAGTCAAAGCCCTGGCTTTGGAGTCGCGCATCTATCAACGTTGGGAAGAAAGCCTGTCCCGCTACGTAGTAGCTTCCTACCGGGTCGATCGACTGGCAGGTATCACCGGGTCACTGACCCAAATGGTGCAGCGCTTGGGGACCCTCGCCATCATGTGGTTCGGAGTCAAGCTGGTTTTGGGTGGCGAACTCAATGTGGGCGAACTGATTGCCTTTCAGATGATCTCCGGACAGGTCACCGGGCCAATTTTGCGTTTGGCGCAGCTTTGGCAACACTTTCAACAGGTCGGTGTCTCTGTGAATCGGATGGGCGATCTCATGAATACGCCAGCCGAACCCGTCGTCGATATCGGCAAGGCCTCCCCAGCAGCGATTACCGGAAGGGTAACCCTACAGGACGTGCGCTTCCGCTACACCGCCGATACCGAGGAGGTCATCAAGGGGATCAGCCTGGATATCCCCGCAGGCTCTTTCGTCGGCATCGTCGGACGCAGCGGATCGGGCAAGAGCACCTTGGCAAAGCTTTTACAGCGTCTGTATCTGCCCGATGCAGGCACGGTGCTGATCGACGGCATGGACCTCCGGCAGGTGGAACCCGGCTGGCTGCGGCGACAGATTGGCGTGGTGTTGCAGGACAATTTTCTGTTCTCAGGCAGCATCCGCGAGAACATTGCGATGGTATATCCAGAAGCGTCCATGGAGCGGATCATTGCCGCCTCTACCCTAGCTGGCGCCCATGAATTCATCAGTCATTTTGCCGATGCCTATGACACCCCGGTAGGTGAACGCGGAGAGAACCTGTCGGGAGGACAAAAACAACGCATTGCCATTGCACGCGCATTGCTAGCCGATCCCCGTATCCTGATTTTCGATGAGGCGACCAGTGCCCTGGATTATGAATCCGAGCGTATCATCTGGCGTAACCTGCGCAAGATCTGTGAAGGCCGTACGGTGTTCATGGCGGCCCATCGCCTGGCTTCCATTCGCAGCGCTGACGTCATCCTGGTGCTCGACAACGGCAAGCTCGTGGAACAAGGAACCCATGACGAGCTGATGGCACAGGGTGGCATCTACGCCAGCCTCGCTGCCGATGAAAAGAGTATGGACGTGTCGTGATGAGCACGAAAAACGCCAACCCCCTGGCGGGAATTCGAGAAGATCGTCGAAAAAAGGAACTGCAGCGGCTGGCTACGGAATTTTCTCCGCCCCTGCTGGAAATCCAGAAGACTCCTCCATCACCATGGCAGCATTGGGTACTGTGGACGCTTCTCTCGCTACTCCTCATCGCCCTGCTTTGGGCCTATTTCGGCAAAATGGAAATCGTCTCCACTGCAGCAGGAGAGTTCGTTCCCAATGGCAGGGTCAAGGTTGTTCAGCCTGCGGCTCTGGCGGTGGTGCAACAAATTCTGGTGCACGACGGAGAGATGGTACAAAAAGGCCAAATTTTGGTTCGTCTCAACCCAACCTCCTCTCGCGCTAAACTGCAGGCCGTGGAAGGCCAGTTGCAAATTCAGCAGCTGACTGCGGAGCGGCTGCGGCAGCAATTGGGAGAAAAGGCCCCGCTTTCCGCTTCTGCCGCGAGCAACAATCTCGATTGGCAGATGCAGCAAGCCTTGCGCGCTGCCGAAGAGGCCGCATACCGTGCGCAATTACGGCAGGTCGAGGTGGAGCAGGCGGCCAATTCCGCGCAAATCAGTTCGCTGCAAACGCAAAAGATCACGCTGGGACAGCAACTGGCGATTTTGCATCGAGAGGCGCAGAACGATGAGCTTCTCTCCCAGGAAGGCGCCATAGCTCGGCAGGACTTTGAGAATGTACAACAACATCTCCTCGCGGTTGAGAGTCAGTACACCCAGACCCAGGGACAATTGGCGAGTGCTCAACAGGAACAGGCGCGCCTCGAGACCAAACTTCAGGAAATTCGACAGAATTATCGGGCTCAACTGCTGCAAAATCTCAGCAAGAATTCGCTCTCGGTTTTATCTCTCCAGGCCAACCGAACACAGATGAAGGAGGATCTGGACCTACAGGAATTGCGCGCGCCCATTTCGGGCATCGTACAGAATCTCTCGGTTCGCAACCCGGGGCAGGTAGTGCAGCCCGCCCAGGCCGTTGCCTCCATCGTGCCGGTGGATACGCCTCTCATCGTCGAGGCCGATATGCCCGACAGCAAGATGGCGTTCGTACATGTTGGCGAAAAGGCCAGAGTCAAAGTCAGTGCCTACCCCTTTGAACAATATGGCGCCCTTCTGGGCAAAGTTACACGCATCAGTCCTGACGCCCAGAAAGCAGACAAGGCAGCGGGTGGTGCACTGTATTATCATATCTGGGTCGATGTTCCGCATCCCATTCTGACCATTGCCGGGGCCCCTGTAACCATGCGCCCCGGAATGTCGGTAACTGTGGATATCCATACCGGCAAGCGCAGAATCCTGCAATTCTTTCTCGGTCCCATTCTCCGCAACTGGCAGGAGGGTCTGTCTGTCCGATGAGTCGGGTACCATCCAAATTCGAGCTGCGCGTCGTCCTGCCTCGGGTCGGTGTTGTGTTGCTGACTGGTTCTCTCGGCGTTCCCGTACTGAGTCATGCAGCAACGGATGCCTCCGCAAACGGCCTTGCGGATGCTCTACAGCAGGCTTTTTTGACGCAGCCCAAGGCCTTCCGTTCACCCGCGAATACTGCGCAGGTTCCAGGGCATGCTTCTACTGCTGTCCCTCCGGTGCCTATCTCCATGCGACCGGAACGGGTTCCATCTCCCGTACTGCCAACTCCCCAACAAGCGCCTATAAAATCCGTACCGCAACGCTCTGTTCCAGCACCCACAGCTCCGGCTACCGTGGTCTCCTTCCCTGCCTCCCAATCCGCCAACGCACGCAACGAGGCCAATCTGGTGCGCAGTCCAGCGACGTCAGCCCTGCCAAACCTGAATCATGTGGCGGAACCGGAGGCTCTCCCTGCTCACGCTACCAACCGCTCCGCTCTGGCCGACTACTTGCAATTGGTTGCGAACAACAACGATGCTTATCGGATCGCCCAACAGCAGCTGCGAGAGGCGCAGGCAGAACATCTCGATGCCGTGGGTCGTTTTTTTCCCAAATTACAACTCCAGGAGCAGGGCCAGCTATACCGAAACGTCAGCGGCGTCCCCAGCGCAACATTGGTAGGCTCGAACATCGTCCTGACCCAGGGTAGCATTTATTCCAACTATCTGAGCTTGGTAGCCAGTCTCAATCTCTTTGCCGGTGGCAGTGACGTGGAGCGAATCATGGCTGCCAACCAGGGCATCGAACAGGCGCAATCAGAGATGCTGGCACGCCGCAATCAAGCATTGATCAGCGCCCTGCTTGCCTACGATAACCTAGTATCGGTATGGCATCAGGTGCAGGTGGGCCGCCAGGCAGCAGAGAATGCCAACCTGGGGTTGAAACTCGTGGAGCAGCGCTGGCAACGTGGTAATGCGAGCCTGCTCGCGGTCACGCAGCAACGAACGCAACTGTTGCAAGCGTTGTCCCAACTGGAGTCCCTTCAGAAGAAACTGACCGAGGCGGAGAATCAGCTGGTGTTGCTGGCCGGCTCCAGCCGAGCCTTCTCCTTATTGGAAAAGCTTTCGGAGCGACAGATTCTTCCCCAGCCACCGCAAACAATAACGCCGGCAGAATTAAGTGATGCCTGGCGACTGGCACCTGCGGTTGAGGCCGCTCGCCACGCGTATCGCCAAGCAGGTCATGAGGTTAACGTGGTCCGCGGAAGCTTTCTACCGCAGGTTGACTTGCAGGGCTCGTATAACTGGCTGGGGAGTTCATCGGCCAACTTTGGCGATGCGCTCAACGCCGTACAGCGGAACAGCTACACCATAGGTCTAACGATCACCCAATCCCTTGCGCCTTTTACTGGACATCTGGCGCGTCTTCACACTGCCGAGGCAAAGCACGAAATTGCCAGCGTAGAATTGCAACAGGCGATGATCAAGGCCAAAACCCAATTACGGCAAGCGACCGAAGAACTGCGCATGGGCAAGCTGCGGGTACAAGGCTATCAGACGCAAGCTGAGGCGGCCGCCAAAGCTGCTCAGTTCGCCAAGGATCTGTACGAGCATGGCCGAGAAGATCTTCTGCAGGAAAAACAGGCGAAGTTGTCGGCTCTGGCGGCCAAACTTGCTTACCAAGAGACACAGCAGCAGTATGCAACGGCACAGTGGATTGCATACAGCTTGCGAAATCCCGAACGCTTCGCGGCGTCACTGCTCCAAGCAGTGACGCAGCAAGCATGAAGCTGTCGAATCACAAAGGGCTAGAGGGCTTGCGTCCCTGGCTGCTGTTTTCCAGCACGTTGGCCGTCATCTTTACGGGGCTGATGCTACGGGCCCTGCCCCGGTGGACAGAGGTGACCCGCAGCGCTGCCGCGCCCACGGTGTTTCATATTGTTGCGCAAGGTAACACCGTTGCCGCGCAGCAGCCATCCAAGCCCCTCCCTCAACGAGATAAAGCCCGTTCCTTGGCTCCCTCCGCAGCCGTTCGGGGCAAATCCAGCCCAAGCAGTGTCAAACCGCCACGAATCAACTCTAGCGAGAATGTGCAAGTGATCAGCGCCAGAAAGCGCGCCGAACTCATCAGCCGTTACGTAGCGGAGTGGATCAGTGTTGTAGAACGAAAAGCGCAGCGAGAAATCCGGCAACCCCTGCCTGGGCAATTGCAGTTGCGCGTGATTGTAAATAAAGATGGAGCGCTCCAGGCGTTAGACGTGCTTAGCAGTACCACGACCGCAGAACAGCGGCTACGGACGGTAGCCTTGGTTCGCAATTCTTCTCCTTACCTGCCATTTCCACCACGTCTGGCACGAAGCGCTGACAAACTAGTGATCCACGCCGATATCACTTTTACCGCAGCACAAAAATCGATCGGATCAATAACCCCGCAGAGAAATACTTCAGGACAAAGTGTTGGTGCCCTCTCTTCAGAATTGGGGAGGGCACTCTCCAGCTCTACTTTTTAAAAAAACAGATAGCCACCTAAATCTGTGGGGACAAAATTTGTCTGAAAACTTTGCACTCCCTGGGCAATGCCAGAAGCCACATTCATGGGCATCTGGGTGGCAAAATTCGCCAAAGTACTTGCAGCATATTGTCCATCACTACTCAAGGTATTGCTTAGCGTTGCAGGATCAAAAGGCATGATGCCATTCACCATCCCACCAAAATCGTTCCCAACATTCAAAATGCCACTGGTGAGGGTAGTACTGAGATTGCCGACCGTGCTGGTCGTGACGCCAGCGGCGTAGCCCAATCCAGCGCTGGTCAGATTGGCAGCCTCATTCATGGTCGCCGATACGGCATTGCTTATTTCCGCAGCAACGGTGCTTACCGATTGCACCGAAGGCGGCGCGCTGGAGCTGGACGAAGCACCCAACCCCAGAGCTGAGAGTAGAGACGAAAGAAGACCCATAGGGAAGACTCCTGTAGCTAGTCAAAAAAGCGGCGCAACTCTCCGCTGCGCCGCCTTGGCAGCCATGTGATATAGCCAGCCTTATGTGGCCCGCAGAAAAACTGGCAGGGCCATTTTTAGTTTTGCTTTACAGCAGACCACCCAACAGACCGCTACTGCTGCTACCCACTACCGTGGCATTGCCCAACACCGAGCTCAGACCCGTAGCGGTAAGAGTATTGGCGCCGAGAGAGGCGACGATGGAAGAGGTGGCGGCCGGGACGCTGGTCGCCATGTTGGCCATAGCCTGACCCACACCCGTGCCCACACCACTGAGCATACCCGAAATACCACCACCTAGGCCGGCAGACAGAGCACCAGCAACATACTGCGTATAGCCAGCAGCCAAACTCGGGTCAGCCTTGGCCACGCCCTCAATCGCAGAAGCAGCGTTAGACAAGCCAGATGCGTACAACGAATTGGCGCCGTTGATGGCGAGCGTCAAGGTACCCTGAGCCGCCTTGGTAATGTCGGTGGTCAGATCAGATGCCAAAGTAGCGGCATCGGCGGTAACTGCCTTGTCCAAAGTGGTGGTACTGGTGACGGAGTCATTCATCAGGGTGCTCACATCACTGACGCTCAGGCCAGCACTACCGCCCAGCAGGGACCCCAACAAACCGGTAACCGTACCCAGAACACCACTAAGCAAATTAGAAGATGCCATTTTTGAAACTCCTTATATAAGCTGTTGAGAGACTGCCGCAAATTTTTTAGAAAATGTCGGCGACCTCAGAAAGCAAATAATATGCCAGCCATACTAGAGAGGACGCATTTGTTTTTACTGCTGATAAACATAAAAATTAGAAATAGCGATTCTTCTACATGGACGCTAACATTACGCAGTGCGTAACATGAGTATTATCAATGTTACATTCTCCGTAATAGCCGTCGACCGTGGCATCTCCCCAACAGGCTTACGCCTTACACCTAAAATCAGGGTCGGTCAGGCGTAAGCGTGCAGCCAACCCATCTTTTCACTGCCGGAATTTTTGCTGACGCTATCCCTGGGTTTTCAGCGGAGGGGGTAATGATGACGAAGGAAAGGCAGACGGAGAAGGTGGAATTTTGGCGGCAGCAGATGGAGGGATTTGCGGCGAGTGGTCTTTCTGTCAAGGCGTACTGTGCGCAGCAGGGGATTGCTGTGGCCAACTGGTAGTAATGGCGCAAGCGCCTGTCTGCGCACAGGCTGTCACGAGAGGCTTTTGTACCAGGCGCGGAATTTTTGCCGGTCCGTCTGGCAGACCTGTCGTCCGGGATGCCTGCGGTAGAAATCCAGTTGCTGTCGGGTCGTAGACTGAAGCTCTCGGCGCCGTTGGATACGAGTTGGTTACAGTCTCTGGTTCGGATCCTGAAAGAGTCATGTGGCTAAGTGCGGGCAGTCGCATCTGGTTGGCAGCGGCCCCTGTGGACATGCGTCTGGGCTTTGATGGTCTGGCCGCCAAGGTGCAAGGGGTGCTGGCTGCCAATCCCTTTTGCGGCCACGCCTTTGTCTTTCGCAACCGGGCGGGGATCGCCTGAAGCTATTGCTCTGGGATGGGTTGGGATTCTGGCTCCTGTATCGCCGCCTGGACCAGGGAAGATTCCATTGGCCGCGGATAGAGAATGGTGCCATTGAACTCTCGGCAGCGCAGTGTCAGCGGCCACCAATATGGCGCCATTTTAGGGTCGGCATAATAATGGGATGAACATCCTCTTCCCTCGGCGTTGGTCCGATGCCAGCATCGAGAGACCTATCCACGACGGAGGTCCATCCCATGAATGAGGTTATGATGTCAATCAGCGTCGAAATTTGAACAGGTGTCAGCGTCCAATTTTGAACAGTTTTAGAGGGGGAGAGAGCGGCGCTGTTTATAGCGGTAGGAGTCGTTCCCGGTCTCGATGATGTCGCAGTGGTGGGTGAGGCGATCGAGCATGGCGGTGGTCATCTTGGCGTCGCCGAAGACCTGGACCCATTCCCCGAAGGAGAGGT
>NZ_JBYCKU010000032.1:0-6939 GCF_057473545.1 Acidithiobacillus sp. TH-A67 | reverse complement strand
CGAACTGGACGATCCCGATTTTAGGTAAATACACAAACACGATCTGAATGAGCTTTGATCCGGTTGAGGCGCCATACACACCAAATTACGAATACCCATTTTTTCTAAGGCAAGCAAAGGAAGTTTTTGGATCAAACTGTGACAATCAAGGCAACACTGCCATGGTGGGCCTTCCCAGAAGATGTGCAGACTCCTTAGCGTACTCTGCACTCCGAATTCTGAGACGACCACTACCAACACCACAAATTTGCCAAAGAGACAACGCACTGGACAGAACGTCCAATGTTGATAACAAATCCAGTCCGACGTTACGTTCAGGCACTCAGCCTGTTTCAGGCTCGGGTGTGGGAGGTTCTCAGAACTATTGGAGTGAATATGAGGGTTTTACTCATGTTTCCTGATACCAGCGCTGGGCAAGTTGATTAAGGCCCTTCAGAACCAAACCCAACTCCCTGCCCTTTTCGGTGAGCCCATAGCTTACCTCGGGCGGGATGGTAGCGCGATACTCGCGAAAGATGATTCCAGCGCTTTCCAGACTGCGCAGGCGCTCTGTGAGGACGCGCGAAGAAATGCCAGGAATTGACTTTTTCAGAGCCCCAAAGCGCATTACCCCCTGGCTTTCCAGAACCCAGAGGAGATAGGTAGTCCAGGGACCCATGATGAGTCGGAGGAGTCGATCCATGGGACAGGATGTTTCGGGGGAACGTTGGCTCATTGGTTACTCGTTAGTACCTACTTTACAAAAGAAGATTACCCCTATTCTAATACCGATGTCGATCAAGTTCGCCCACAAGGAGTTTCCCGAATGAGCAAGATACTGGTTCTGTACCATAGCGTGTGGGGTCATATAGAAGAGATGGCCAGAGCGGAAGCGGAAGGAGCACGTTCCGTAGCCGGTACTACCGTGGATATCAAGCGGGTACCGGAGAGTATGTCGCCGGAAATCCTGGCTCAAATCCACGCCAAGACCCAGCAGACAGCCCCGGAGGCTCATCCCGACGAGCTTGCGGAGTACGACGCCATCATCTTTGGCACCCCCACCCGTTTCGGCAACATGAGCGGCCAGATGCGCAATTTTCTCGACCGCACCGGCAATCTTTGGCAAAAAGGTGCCTTGGTCGGTAAGGTCGGCAGCGTGTTCGTGAGCACCGCAACGCAGCATGGCGGCCAGGAGACCACCATCACGTCTTTCCACACCTTTTTGTTTCATCAGGGAATGATCGTAGTTGGCGTGCCCTACAGCTGCCAAGGGCTCGTCAACATGGACGAAATCAGTGGCGGCACGCCCTATGGTGCCAGCACTCTGGCCAACGGTGACGGCAGTCGGATGCCCTCTGCCAATGAACTTGCCATTGCTCGCTTTCAAGGTAAGCACGTGGCAGAAATTACCCAAAAACTCATTACTGGAAACTAGGAGCTTCTCATGCGTAACAGAATCCCACAAAGCGTCCTGCTTGCCGCCGGACTATGTCTTGCCAGTCCGGTGTTTGCCGCTACTATGACCTATACCCCCCTCTCTGGAAACCCGAGTGGGACCTATCGCATCGATCCGCAGCATACCAATGTCTTTTTCACCATTGGTCACGTCGGCATTGGTCAGTTCACTGGTCGCTTTGACAACATCAGTGGCACCTACACCTTTAACGCCCAAAATCCTGCCCAGGACAAGGTAGATATCACCATCCCTGCCGCGAGCATCAACACCGACTTCGCCTTGCGCGATCAACATTTGCGCAGCAAGGAGTTCTTCGATGTCAAACGCTATCCCAACATCACCTTTGTCAGCAGCAAATACGTCCCGAACGGCCCCAAAAAGGGGGAGCTATACGGCAATTTGACCCTGCATGGGGTAACGAAGCCAGTAGTCTTCCAGGTCCAGGAGATTGGGGCAGGCAACGTTCCCTACCTTCCCAAACCTTGGGGTGGATACCTTTCGGGATTCGTCGCCACCACCGTCATTCATCGCTCCGACTTTGGGATGGATGCCTACCTGCCTGAGGGACTATCCAACGCGATAGCCGTCAAAGTCGAGGTCGAGGGCGTCAAAAAGAAGTAACCGCGCAGGGTCCAGAAGGCGCTGCGGACAAGAACCTAGAGCAATGCGAATTTCCTTTTGCCCTGTGGATACTGGCCATGGTGCGGGATCTGATCACCCACCGTTTCGGCCGGGACGTGTCCCTGATGACCGTCCGGAAAAGTTCCTGCGAAGCTTGGGATTCAGTGTGCAGAAGCCGGCCTACCGTGCTTGGCAGCAGGATCAGGATGCTGCCTTGGTAGCACGTTGGGAGTCGGAAGCCATGCACGACAACCCCAGCACTTCGCTGCCAATCGCCAAGCTAGGAGGTGGATTGCCATGAAATTGTATTACAGCCCCGGCGCATGTTCCCTTTCTCCCCATATCATTCTCAACGAAGGGGGATTCCGCTTCGACAAGGAACGGGTGGACCTCGCCACCAAGAAAACGGAAACCGGCGCTGACTATACCGCCATCAATTCCGACGGCTACGTGCCTGCCCTGCTGCTCGACGACGGTCAAGTGCTCACCGAGGGGCCGGCCATTATTCAATACCTTGCTGATCGCGTGCCCGAAAAGAATCTGGTTCCGCCTCCGAACACGCTGGAGCGCTATCGGCTCATGCAATGGCTCAATTTTATCTCTACGGAACTGCACAAGGGGTTTTCTCCCTTATTCAACCCGCAGGTGCCCGAGGAATGGAAGGCGGTGGCCGCTGCCCAACTCGGGCGGCGCCTGAACACCGTCAGCAGGCAACTGGAGGGCAAGGATTGGTTGTTGGGCGAGGACTTTACAGTGGCTGACGCCTATCTCTTTACGGTATTGGGTTGGTGTCGGCATGTGGGCATTGAACTGGAACAATGGCCGCTACTCAAGGCCTATCAGGAGCGGGTATTCATGCGGCCAGCTGTACAATCGGCCCTGCAGGCGGAAGGACTTCTTCGGGATTCCTGAGATCGTATGGTCCCGTTTGAATTTCCCAATGCTTCCCGATGCTCGGAGGAAAGAATATGGGTTCATCTTTTGAGGATGTGAAAGGCGCCGCAAATCAGCCTAGGGGCAGACGCCGCCCCATTCAAGTGCAGTTGACGGCCGCTGCGGAGCGTGCCTTGACGATGCATCCCACCCCACTGCTGGTAGAACTGGAGTTACTTTTTAGCTGCCTGATCCGTAAGCGCGTGCGCTTTCCCGATACCCCCCATGCTGAAGCCATTCCGGTGCCCGGAACGGACCCACGCCTGATCCTGTATTTCTATCCAGTAGGTACCAAGGTTTGCGCCATTGGCGATGCCGATGTGGCGGATCTGCTGACTTTTCCTATCCGCCGCGTGACGCCCTTCATTCCTCGTGCTGTGACCTTGGACTATCGGAAGGGCCATTGGGTGGGAGACTTTTTTTATCCTCGGGAATTACTGTGAAAGAAATTGGTAGAGCGGGCAGGAAGAGCCCCAGACCAGCCCCTTTCGATCGTTTTGGCACGACCGCAGGCACAGCCCTGTCAGAGGTTGGGCTTGACAACGGACGAGTCCAAGCAATAGTTTAATAATTTCGAAAGTAACGAAACAGGTGCTCCATGTTTTTTCAACAGCGCGGTGGTGCCGATGGCACGCAGTCGTATTTCTATGGTTGTGGCGGTAAGGGATTTGCAGTGGCGGTCGATGTCGTCGCTGGCGACGAGGATTGGTTTCTGCAACAGGCAGAGCAAAAAGGGGTGCGCATCTCCTATGTCATCGACACCCATCTCCATGCCGACCATCTCTCCGGCGGGCGGCAGTTGGCACAGGAAGTCGGGGCGCCTTACTGTCTGCACGAGAGCGATCAGGATCTGGCTAACTTTCCGATCCGCGCTCTACACGATGGTGAAGTGTTGGAAACCGGGAATGTCCAGACCAAAATTCTGCACACTCCGGGGCACACGCGGGACAGTATCTGTCTGTTGGTGACCGACCAGCGGCGCGGCCCCGAGCCCTGGTTTTTGTTGACGGGAGACACTCTTTTCGTCGGTGCGGTTGGACGTCCAGACCTAGGCGGGACGCCGGAAGAAATGGCGGCCCTGCTCTATGAGAGCCTGCAGAATAAAATCCTTCCCTTGGCGGACACCATCGAAATCTATCCCGGACACGCGGCAGGGAGTGTCTGTGGTGCGGGGTTGTCGGGCAAGGCCAGCTCTACCCTGGCCTTCGAGAAGCGCTGGGACCCCTATTTGCAGATGGATCGCGCAAACTTTGTGCGCGAGCTCGTGGCCACCGTCCCGCCACGGCCCGCCCAGATGGAGCAGATCGTGGCGGCTAATCTCGGGCGTGCGGCATGAGTACAGGAACCGTGCGTTTTGCCCTCTTTGCCGAGGTATTCGCCGCCCTTGCGCATCCCAAGCGCCTGGAAATCATCCACCTTTTGGGAATGAAACAATATAGTGCCGGAGAGTTGGCAGAACGAACCGGCCTCGCCAAGGCGAACCTCTCCCAGCACCTCAATGTCCTCAAGGCGCGGGGTCTGGTCCACTGTGAAAAATGCGGCACCTTCTGTCATTACCGTTTGACGAGTCCCAAGGTGCTGGAGACTTGTCAGATCGTGCGCGGCTTGATTCTGGAACAAATGGAACTCACCACGCAGCAACGCGCGGAACTGGTGCAGCTCCCGCAAAAAGATTCTGCATGAGCGCCATGCCACCTGTGGCCAAAGCGCGGTATCCGCAGGGTATCGCGCAGAACTCGCAACAATTCGCCCTGCAGACGGCGCAGGTGTTTTTCGTCGGCCTCCTCATTGGCATGGAACGCAATGTCTTGCCGACCATGCGGGAGGATTTTGGACTCAGCAGTCACGCCTTTCTCTTTCTCGCCAGTTTTGTGGTCTCCTTCGGCTTGGTGAAAGGCATCCTCAATTTTGTTGCCGGCGATCTCTCCGATCGGATGGGCCGAAAACGGGTATTGTTTTGGGGTTGGCTGGCCGGTATACCCATTCCTCTGCTGATTTTCTTTGCCCCGAACTGGTGGTGGATCATTGCCGCCAATGTTTTTTTAGGTGTTAATCAAGCCCTTACCTGGACGATGACGGTGACCAGCCAGATCGACTTGGCCGGCAGCCGCCAACGCGGGTTGGCGGTGGGCATCAACGAAGCCATGGGGTATATCGCCGTAGGCCTTGCCGGTTTGGGCACCGGTTATCTGGCGGTACTCTATGGCCCCCGCTGGGCGATTCTCGGCTTTGCATTGCTGGTGATTGCCTTGGCTTTGCTGACGCTGATTTGGGTGCGTGATACCCTGCCCTGGGCCCAGGCCGAACATCAGGAACAGAACGGCTCCGGTCCACTCCATCCTGATTCGGCCAGAACCCAGCTGGAAAGCCGATGGCAGAGCTTTGTCCGGGTCTCGTTTCGTGATCATACCTATCGCGCGCTCTGCCAGGGTGGGGTGGCCAACAAGGTGGCAGACACTCTGGTCTGGGTGATGCTGCCGGTGTACTTTCGCTTTCATGGGGAGGGGGTTGTCCAGATTGGGTGGATTACGGGTAGCTACGCCATGGTTTGGGGCCTATGCCAGTTTTGGACGGGGCATCTTGCCGATCGTGTGGGACGCAAAGTGCCCATATTGTCTGGGTTCTTTCTTTTGACCTTGGGGCTCGTGGGGATTGCCTTGGTCCATCACTTTGCCGCCTGGATGCTTGCCGCCGCCGTCATGGGGCTGGGTATGGCGTTACTCTATCCCAACTTGATTGCGGCCATGGCAGATGTAGCACCCGCGGCAGTGCGGGGCAAGACGTTGGGGATCTATCGCTATTGGCGGGATACGGGATACGCCATCGGTGGACTGCTTTTGGGTGGCGCAGCACAGTGGGCCGATGCTGCCTTACCGACGATCTGGCTGACGGCGGGCGTCACCGCTGTTTCCGCAATCTGGATCGCCCTAGCGGTGGAGGAAACGCATCCCATTTCCTGTCGTCAAGGAGCTGGAGAATGATTACCGCACTTATCGTACTACACAGCAGTATCGCCGAAGAAAATCCGCGGGCAGACACGGCCATTCGCCTCGCCGGGGCCATGTTGGCGGAGGATAAGGCTGTACGCCTGTTTCTAGTCGGCGATGGAGTAACATTACTGGGCACCGACAACGTTGGTGGAGGGGTCCCTACGCTAGGGCTTTTTCGGGAGTTGCTGGACTTGGGGCTGGAAGTGCAATGTTGTGGAAGCTCGCTCAAGAGGCACGGCATATCCGTATTGCCCTCAGGCGTGCAGTCTGGCTCCATGAAAAGCTTGTCGGCGTGGATTAGTGCGGCCGATGAGTTGGCATATTTCTAGCCTGCCTGCGAGCGCTTGCGGGGGGATTTCATCCTTCCCAACTCTGAATCGTTCAAGGCGGCAAAGAGTGGGCGTCGGGTGTGGTTGCGAAGGCATGCAAAGGAAGAATATCCATGAAGAGCATCATAGTATTGCTAACGGTGGTCGGGATGTTGGGATTGGGTAGTGCGCTGGCCGGCACGGAGAGCGTGCTGACGGCGCAAGCCCTCTGGCAAGAGATTCAGATTCTTCAGCAAAACCACGCCATCATACCAGAAAGCCGACCATTCCAAGTGGGTTCCCGCACAGTAGATGCCTTTACCACTGATCTCGCCAATGCCGCCGCAGTGCAATCCATTGTCCAGGCGGGTAGCATCATCCACGTCTCCCGATATGCAGATCATAGTCTTCTGGTCAAAGAGAATTACGGGATGGACAAGCAGGTAACCGGCGTGACAGCGATGCTGAAGCTTTCCGGGTACGATGCAGGGGATCGAAACTGGGTGATGGCGGCCTATTTCCCCAAGCAGGAGATGACCCCGGCCTATGCGGCTCTCATTCAGAAACATCCCGAGGTGGTGGTCAAATGAGCGCGGTCACTTTGCAATCGATCATCACCTGCCCAGTGTGCGGGCACCCCGAGATAGAAACC
>NZ_JBYCKU010000031.1:0-53288 GCF_057473545.1 Acidithiobacillus sp. TH-A67 | reverse complement strand
AGGTCCTCTAATCATGAGGCAGGCAATTTTCCGTTAACATGTTGATTTAATTGGTGCCCAGGGGCGGAATCGAACCACCGACACGAGGATTTTCAGTCCTCTGCTCTACCGACTGAGCTACCTGGGCTATGAGAGTCGCGATTTAATCCGACTCCGCTGCGGAAGTCAAGGCAAGGGCGCGCTGATAGAGGCGCCGGTGGGGAGCGCCGCTTTGGGCCTCGGCAAGGCGCACGGCTTGCGCCAGGGGGAGTTCTTTCAATAATGGACGGAGCAGGCGATCGAGATCTGCCTCGCCGCTTTCGCGTTCTGGCGCGCCAGCGAGCACCAGGCACATCTCGCCGCGTTGGCGCTCCGGGGAAGCGGCCAGGGTGGCATGGATTTCTGCCAGGCTCTCGCCCACGGCTTCTTCGTGCAACTTGGTGATTTCGCGGGCCAAAATGGCGCCGCGATCGCCAGACAGCAGCGCAATCATGTCCTCCAGGGTCGCTAAAATGCGGTGTGGCGCTTCGTAGAAGATCATGCTGCGAGTTTCCGCCTCGAGTTCGCGCAGGCGCTGCTGCCGTGCTGCGGACTTGGCTGGCAAAAAGCCTTCAAAGCAGAAGCGATCCGTAGGCAGGCCGGCTAGGGCCAAGGCAGCTAGGGCCGCAGAGGGGCCGGGGATGACGGTGATCGCAACTCCGGCACGGTGCAGTTCGCGGACCAGCGGGTAGCCGGGGTCGGAGATCAGCGGCATGCCGGCATCCGAAATCAGGGCAAGGCGCTCGCCGGCCTGCAGGTAGCCGAGGATGCGGGGGATCTGGCTGCGCTCGTTGTGCTCGTGGAGCGCTTCGGTGCGCGGCTGGATACCGATGCTTTGAAAAAGGCGCTGGGCATGGCGGCGGTCCTCGACGAGGATCCGGTCGGCCTCGCTGAGCACTCGCCGTGCCCGGGGCGAGAGATCCTCCAGATTGCCGATGGGC
Source organism: Acidithiobacillus sp. TH-A67 (assembly GCF_057473545.1). NCBI lineage: Bacteria > Pseudomonadati > Pseudomonadota > Acidithiobacillia > Acidithiobacillales > Acidithiobacillaceae > Acidithiobacillus > Acidithiobacillus sp. TH-A67. Next base: position 52,329 of record NZ_JBYCKU010000031.1, on the reverse strand, counting down.
GTGCCGACGATTGCCAAGCGACCGGGATAGTTTTCTCGTCCAATTGGCATCTCCATCCTCTCATTGCGCACCTGCGGTCTTCTCCCTACACTTTGCCCCATGCAGCAGCTCTCCCGACTCTTCGCGCCCGCATCGTGGCGCCTCGGAAGCACGGCACTTCTCACCGTGTTGTTGAGCGCTTGCGCCAGTATGCCACATTCACCGTCGCCAACCCCCACTCCCGCGCCGGTGGCGGTGACGCCGGCGGCAACGGAAATCAGTCAGGCACAAGAGGCTGACCGCTTGCTGGCGGAAGGAAAGGACCTTGCGGCTGCCAAGGAGTATATCCAGGCCGCTGCCGCGAGCGGGGCCGACAAACAACTCGAGTACCTGCTCAAGGCAGCGCAGGCATCTTTGGATGGCAATCGCGCGCAGGTGGCGAGTCTGCTCAGTGCCGAGGTGCTGCGCCTGAGTCAGGATCCGTCCCAACGTGCCAAGGCGTTGTGGATACAGGCGCAGGCTTATCAGCGCGATGGGCAGGACAAGCTGGCGCGCGGCGCCCTTGCCGAGCTCATCAGCATCAGTGCTGTCTCTCCCGAGCGACGTGCCACCGCAATGAAAGAGCTGGCAGAGATTTATCAGCGCGAAAACCACGATCTCACGGCCCTCGATTTTCTGGTGAAGCGGGATGCACTTCTCTCTGGTTCGGCCAAGGCGGAAAACCGGCAGCATATTCATTCGCTACTGGATGCGCAGAGCTCGGCAAAACTGAAAAACTGGCAGGGACGCAGCGGCGATCCGATCGTACAGGAATGGCTGGCCTTTGCCTTGATCGCTCGGGAACATGTCGACCCCGCGAGCCGTGCGGCAGCGTTTGCCGCTTGGCTACAGGCGCACCCGGGTCATCCCAACATTCATTACGAACATGCAGCGGCAACCCCAGCGAGTGGAGCCAAGGGCGCGGTTTGCACCCTGCTTCCCACCACGGGCCGCTTTGCCGACGATACCCTGGCCTTCACGGCGGGTCTGCAAGTGGCGGCGCGGCAGGCCTCGGGGCCAGCCATTCACGAACTGAGTGACAGCAGCGACCCGGCACTGAATGCTACCCAGTATGCTGCGGGGGTTCAGGCCGGCTGCGCGGCTTTTGTCGGTCCCGCTTTGCCACAGGATATCAATGCCGTGCTCGGTGCGCGCCACCCGCAGGATCCGCCCATCCTGCTGCTTGGCGACGTCGCCAGCGATCCTAGCAAAGGCATCTACGACTTTGACATCAGTTTGCAGGTGGTCGCTCGACGCGTCGCGGAAGATGCATTTCAGGCCGGCTATCGCCAAGCCGCGGTACTCTATCCTTTGGATGCTGAGGGTGCCGCCATGCAGGCGGCCTTTCTGGAAAACTGGAAGCGGCTTGGCGGCGACGTTGCGGGGGTCGCCCATTACCGAGTGGGAAGTGGCGATACTGCAGGCGCTGTGCAGGAGGCTTTGGGCTCTGTCGGTGGACAAAGGGCTTTCTTTTTCCTGGTCGCGCCGGGGCAAAATCTGGCGACGATCATTAGCGATATACGCGCGCAGAGTTCCGCCTCGATCCTTTTGGCCGGCATCCCCACTTTTACCAGTGAGAATTCTGGCGGACTGAGTGGCAGCAAGATCTACGCTCTGGGCATGCCCTGGGTATTCGACCCGCAGATGGCCAATGGTCCCGCCGCCGAAGCAGTCAAGCAGAGCCTGCCGCAGGCAACAGCGCAACAGTGGCGTATGGCGGGGCTCGGGGTGGAGGCTTATGGCTTGCTGGCGAAGATCCTTGGCTCCACTGCATCGGCCCAGCAGGAGAATATGCAGTTGATGGGGATTGCCGCAGACCCGGTGCGACACGGTCAACGCCATCTGCAATGGGTCACTTGGCAGAATGGCACCCTGCAGGTCTTGTCGCAATTGCCGAGGCCCTGACGATGCCTTCTCCTACGCAGCGCATTGGCCAGTGGCATGAAGATCGCGCGCAGGGGCTGTTACGTGAACGGGGAATGCGCGTGCTGGAGCGCAACTTTCGCTGCCGCCTTGGCGAGATCGACCTCATTGCCCAGGACCGAGATAGTCTCGTCTTTATCGAGGTACGTAGCCGTAGCCACGACCGCCAGGGGAACGCAGCCGCCAGCATCGGGCCGCGCAAACAAAAACGGATCATCCGTGCCGCCCAATTTTTTCTGTTGCGCCATGCCCAATATCAGTCCTGGCCCTGTCGCTTCGATGTCGTGAGCTTTGATGGCGGGGAAGATGGCGAGTGGATTCGTGATGCGTTTCAGGTGCCCAGCCCATGAATGATTCACTATTTTGGCCAGCGCAACTGGCTGAGCATCGCGCCCTTTTGCGTGCGCTGGAGGAGCTGGCAGGGCCCTGTCGGCAGGGAGAGGAAAGTATCCTGCGCACCCTGCGGCGTGGCGGCAAGCTCTTGAGCTGTGGTAATGGCGGCTCCGCCGGAGATGCCGCCCACATTGCCTCGGAACTGGTCAATCGCTTCGAGGGCTGGCGCCAACCCTTGCCGGCCATCGCCCTCAGTACCGACGGGGCGGTGCTGACCTCCATTGCCAATGATCTCGATTATGAGCAGGTCTTCGCTCGCCAGGTGGCGGCCTTAGGCAAGGCTGGAGATGGCCTGCTCGTATTCAGTACCTCCGGCAATTCCGCCAATATTCTCGCTGCCGTGCGTGCGGCCCAGGCCCGGGGTCTATGGGTTCTTGCCTTTACCGGCCGGGACGGCGGCGCCCTGGCGCGGGAGCTGCGTCCCGGAGATATCGAGTTGCGCGTACCCCATGAACGCACGGCCCGTATTCAGGAAGTCCACTTGCTGCTGATTCATAGCCTCTGTGCCGCCGTCGATGCCCACGCGGCGGAGTTGGAACAGCCGCAAAGCCTGGACGACAAAATCATCAACGACTGGGACGAGCTGGTGGGGCGGATACAGGGCCAGCGTCCCCTGGTGTTCACCAATGGCGTTTTCGACATTCTCCACCGTGGCCATGTGCAGTATCTCGCGGAAGCGAAAGCCGAAGGCGCTACTCTGGTGCTGGCGGTGAACAGTGATGCTTCGGTGCGGCGCCTGGGCAAGGGTGTCGACCGCCCGATCAATCCCCTCGCTGATCGCCAGGGCGTCCTTGCCGGCCTGGCCGCGGTGGACTATGTCACGGCTTTCGATGATGACACTCCCCTGCGACTGATTCTAAGGCTGCGGCCCGAGGTCCTGGTCAAGGGGGGCGACTGGCCCGTCGAAAAAATTGTTGGTGCGACCGAGGTGCAGGGCTGGGGCGGTCGGGTGCTGAGCATTCCTTTTCGTTATGAGCGCAGTACCACCGGCCTGTTGCAGAAAATTCGGGAGACGCAATCATGAGCCAGAGGGCCATTGCCGGATTCAAGGCCAGCTTGGGTGCCGAGCGTGCCCGCGATGATCACTACACGCGCGAGCTGTATAGCCGTGATGATACCCCCGAGGCACGGCTGCCAGCCATTGTGCTCTTCCCCCACAGCCATGAGGAGGTGCAGGCGATCGTCCGTCTGGCAGGTCGTCATCGCATTCCCCTGACGGCGCGCGGGGCGGGCTCCGGCAACGTCGGCGGCGCACTGCCGGTGGAGGGCGGGGCGGTGGTCTCTTTCGAGTGCATGACGAAGGTGCTGGAATATGCCCCACAGGAACGCCTCATCCGCGTGCAAAGCGGCTGCATCACCGGCGAGATCGATCGCATCGCCAGCCGCGATGGACTGGCGTATCTCCCTGACCCCGGTAGCAGTCCCTACTGCCGCATCGGTGGCAATCTGGCGATGAATGCCGGGGGGCCGCATGCCGTCAAATACGGTGTGACCCGAGACTATGTTCTGGGCCTGCGGGCTGTGACCGGGCGTGGCGAAACCCTGGATACCGGCGTGCGCACCAGCAAGGGCGTGGTGGGCTATGATCTCACCCGGCTGTTGGTGGGCAGTGAAGGTACCCTGGCCCTGATTACCGAGGCTACGCTGCGGCTGGCGCCGCGTCCTGCCGCGCGGGCCTTGTTGCGCGCCGCCTATGCGCAGGGCACAGATGCCTGTGCCGCGGTGAATCGGGTCATGCAGCAGGATTTTCTGCCTAGTGCGGTGGAGTTCATGGACGCCCACGCCCTGGCGGCGGTGCGCGGTATGGGCGCCGCGAACAGCCTGCCCGACAGCAGTCGCGCTCTGCTCATGGTGGAGGTGGATGGCGAAGCGGCGGATCTCCCGCGTCAGTTGGAACTGATGGGTGCCGCGCTCTCCGGGGAGGGGCTGCTACAGATCGAACACGGTCAGGACGAGGCGGCCATTGCTGCCCTGTGGGCGGCACGCAAGTCGCTGTCGCCGGCGACCAAGGCCATGGCCCCGCGCAAGATCAATGAAGATGTGGTGGTGCCGGTGCCGCGCCTTTGTGATCTTCTGGCCGAGATCGAAGACATCGCCCGCGCCGAACGCTTGCGGATCGTCAGCTTTGGTCATGCCGGCAATGGCAATCTCCACGTCAATTTCCTCGTCGACCCTGCCAACCCGGACGAGATGCGACGCGCCGAGCGGGGTCTGGATCGCCTGTTCGGCAGCGTGCTGGCGCTCGGCGGTACGCTTTCCGGAGAACATGGCATCGGCAGTGTCAAGCGCGCCTTCGTGGGCCGCGAACTGAACCCTGTCAGCCTGCACCTGCAGCGGCAAATCAAAGCGCTCTTCGATCCCCTGGGGGTCCTTAACCCTGGCAAGCTGTTTCCCGACGACTAAGCCCCCCATGCAGCCCCTTCTCTATGCTATTCAGCCGGTGCGCCAGATCCAGCTCAAGACTTGGAACGAATGCTTTGACATGGAACGCGTCTTTGAGGGACCAGCGCACCGCATGCTGCGCGATGGCGAGACCCGGGTGGTGCTGTTTCGCTCTGGGGTGATCTGCTTCTATGAAGCGGGGCCGGCCTTGCAGGCGCGGATCATGGCGGGTGTACAGGCGGCGTTTCCGGCGGTCAGTAAGGTGAACGTGGAAGAACTCCAGCTCCGTCTGAGTGATCGCGATGGTGTCGGAAAAGAAGCGGTACAGCTTCGCCAGATGGATGATGAGCGCCTCTTTCTGGTGGCTCTGCGTCTGGCCCAGAGTCTGGCTTTGGAACTCCATGAGGAGGCGGTCGAAAGCCTCCTCGAAACTACCCTGAATCTGCTTTCTGAGGTCACCAGAAGCGGACGTTTGCCAGGGCGCAGGGGCGGATACCTGCGTTTTCTGGCGTCGACCTCTGCTACCCGCACCGAGATCCTCTCGCGGCTGGCGGTACTCGACAACCCGGACATCGTCTGGGAAACCCCGGGTCTTGAGCTCCTGTCCCGGGAGCTGTCTGGCGATCTCGAACTCACCAGCCGCTTTCGCGCCCTCGACGAAAAACTCGATGCCATCCGCGAGGGTCTGGAGGTCATCGTCGTCGCCAGCCGCCACGAGCGCGAGACCATTCTGGAATGGATCATCATCGTGCTGATTGCCGTGGAACTGGTGGTCATGCTGCTGGGGAACCTGTGGTAGACGAGGCGGTAGCCGACGCGCAGGTCGCGGAGCTTTTGCCGCGGGTACAGCGCATGACGCGGCTGGCGCGCAGTAACGATCCGGCGCAGGTGCTGGTCATCGGTCCGTCCTGGGTGGGGGACATGGTGATGGCACAGGTGCTGTTTCAAGTAATGCGCCGGCGTTGGCCGCAGGTGCAGATCGATCTTCTGGCACCGCCGGCCAGTGCGCCCGTGGGGTTGCGCATGGCCGAGCTGCGGCGGGTGATCTCGCTGGAAATTCCGCATGGGAAGCTGGCACTCAAGGCGCGGCGTGCCCTCGCCCGGGAGCTCCAGCCCACCGACTATGACTGGGCCATCTGCCTGCCCAACAGTTTCAAGTCGGTGTTGATCCCATATTGGATGAATATTCCGGTGCGCAGTGGTTTTCGTCGCGAGATGCGTGCGTGGCTACTTTCTGATCCCCATCGATTGAATCGCCGCAAACTCCCACGTACCGTGGATCAGTACGTCGCTCTCGGCCTTCCCCCACGTCTGCCGCAGCCGCACAGTTTGCCCGCGCCGCGTTTGCAGATCGACGCGGCGGCCCGGTCCCTGGCCTGGCAGGAATTTGGTCTCGATCCCGGGGCGCGCGTGGTCGCCCTGGCCCCGGGCGCCGAATTTGGGCCGGCCAAGCGCTGGCCAGTCGGCCACTGGACGCGTCTGGCCCAGGCCCTCCTGCAAAGTGGTCACGCGGTCTGGCTCTTTGGTAGTCCCAAGGATGCCCCCATTACCCAGGAAATCGCTGCCCAGGCACCTGGGGCTATCGATCTGGGCGGCCGTACCACCCTGCTGCAGGCTATCGATCTGCTTTCTCTGGCGCCGATCACCGTCAGCAATGACTCCGGCCTGATGCATGTCGCTGGTGCCGTTGGCAGTCGCGTCATTGCCATCTACGGCCCCACTTCGCTGGCAATGACGCCGCCACTGTCGGAAAATGCCCAGGTTCTGCGTCGGGACCTGCCCTGCAGTCCCTGCGGCAAGCGGGTCTGCCCGCTCAAGCATCACCGTTGTATGGAAGAGATCGAGGTCAGTCAGGTACTGGCCAGGGTACTGGAAAGCTCATAGAGGGAGCCTGAAGAGCGATGGACGAGCCTAAAGTCCTTTCCGCAACCCCGCATGCTGTCGCTGCCGATAGCGTATTGAGACAACTGGCCAGTCGCTCCGAAGGACTGGGCCGCGAGGAAATCGCGGCACGGCGACAACGGTATGGTGCCAATCGTCTCCCCACCCAGGCTCCCCCAAACTGGGCCCTGCGCTTTCTGCGGCAGTTTCGCGATCCCCTCATCTATGTCCTGCTTGCCGCCTTCGTGGTCACTTTGCTCCTTGGACACCTACTCGATAGTGCCGTGATCCTGGCGGTGCTGTTGATCAACGCCCTGATCGGTACCCTGCAAGAGGGCAAGGCCGAGAACGCCCTGGCGGCGATCCGCAAGATCCTGCGCCTGCAGGCCAAGGTGCGGCGGGCGGGAGAATGGCAGAACGTCGACGCCGAGGAGCTCGTCCCCGGCGATATCGTGCAGTTGCGCTCCGGCGACCGGGTGCCCGCCGATCTGCGCATCCTCTCGGCCCAGGGGCTGCGCGTCGATGAATCGCTGCTCACCGGCGAATCGTTGCTCAGCGACAAATCGCCGGCGCCGGTAGAGGCCGACGCTGCCCTAGGCGATCGCCACAGCATGCTGTACGCCGGTACCTTTGTACAGGCGGGACGCGCCGTGGCAGTGGTCACGGCCATCGCCACGCAGACGGAGCTTGGCAAGATTCAGGGCCTGTTGCAGGAGACGAATACTCTGCAGACTCCGTTGATCCGCCAGATGCAACGCTTCAGCAAAACCTTGGCGTTGCTGGTGCTGGTACTCAGTACGGTGATGGCGGGTGTCGGCCTGGCACGACAACTGCTGCCACCCTTTGAGGTTTTTCTGGCGGTCATCAGTTTTGCCGTGGCTGCCATCCCCGAGGGCTTGCCTGCCATCCTCAGCATTACCCTGGCGATTGGCGTGGAGCGCATGGCGCGAAGGCAGGTCATCGCCCGCCATCTCCACGCCATTGAGACGTTGGGTGCGGTAACTGTCATCTGCACCGACAAAACGGGCACGCTGACCCGCAATGAGATGTTTGCCCGTGGGCTGCGCACCCACGCAGCTTGGTATGAGGCTACCGGTACGGGATATGCGCCGCAGGGCGAGCTTGCCGGCGCAGAGTCGGGCGACAGGGCGCGTTTCGCTGCCCTGGAAGTCGCCAGCGTCGCCAACGATACGCAGCTACGGCAAGAAGGTGGAAATTGGCAGATCATTGGTGAGCCAACAGAAGGTGCCTTGCGTGCCCTGAGCGCCAAGGCCGGTTTTCCCGGCGAGGGGTATCGACGTTTGGCCAGTATTCCCTTTGAATCGGCGCACAAGCTTATGGCGGTGCTGACAGAGCGGCCAGACGGGCAGCGGCGGATCTTGCTGAAAGGTGCTCCTGACCGGGTTCTGGCGCGTTGTGGGAGCATGCTGGATGCCGATGGCAGCTCGCTGCCCATCGACATCCCTTTCTGGGAACGGGAAAACCAAGGGCTGGCCAGTCAGGGCTTGCGGGTTTTGGCCCTGGCGCGACGTGATGTCGATGGACAGCAACAGGAAAGCCTGGATCTCGATAGTCTGGGGCAGAACTTCACGCTGCTGGCCTTGGTCGGCATTGTCGATCCGCCTCGTCCTGAGGCCATCACTGCCATTAGCGACTGCCGTCGCGCCGGCATCCAGGTAAAGATGATCACCGGCGATCATGCCGATACCGCGTTGGCCATTGCCCGGGAAATGGGCCTTGTTGCAGGTGGAGAGTCACAGGTACTTACCGGCACGGAGCTCGATCGCATCGCACCCGACGATTTTCCGGCTGTAGCCCTGCGGACTCAGGTCTTTGCTCGCACCAGCCCGGAACACAAATTGCGTCTGGTCGAGGCATTGCAGACACGCGGTCAGGTGGTGGCCATGACTGGAGATGGGGTCAACGACGCCCCGGCCCTGAAACGTGCCGATGTCGGTATCGCCATGGGGGCGCGCGGCAGTGAAGCCGCCAAGGAGGCCGCCGACCTCGTACTCGTGGATGACAACTTTGCCAGTATTGCCCAGGCGGTCGCTGAGGGTAGGGCGATTTATGACAATCTGCGCAAGGCCATCCTCTTCATCCTGCCCACCAATGGTGCGCAGGGCCTGGTGCTGCTCGCAGCGATCATCGCCGGCCTGCAACTGCCGCTCACGCCGCTGCAAATCCTGTGGGTCAATCTGGTCATCGCCGTCACCCTGGCACTCGCGCTGGCCTTCGAGCCGGCGGAGCCGGCAATCATGGAGCGTCCCCCGCGCAACCCGGCGGAGAGTTTCCTCGATTGGCGTTTTCTTCTCCGGGTCGCCCTCGTATCCGTGAGTATCGGCGGCGCTACCATGGCCACCTTTTACGCCGAACTGTCCGCGGGAATGCCTGCAGAGTTGGCACGCAGCATGGCGGTGACCACCCTGGTGCTGAGTCAAGCGCTATACCTTTTCAACGTGCGTCACCTGCAGGGCTCGGCGTGGCGGAGATCGACACTGTTCAGCAACCCCATCGCGTGGATTGCCTTGGGAGTGCTGTTGCTGCTGCAGCTCGCCCTTCTCTACTTGCCCACCCTGCAGCGGGTATTTCATACCTTACCACTGCAACCCCGTCACTGGGGCCTGGCCCTGCTCATTGCCGTAGCGGTGTTCTTCCTGGTGGAGCTGGAAAAGCGCCTGCTCCGCAAGGTGGCATAAAAAAGCCCCGACGAAGCGGGGCGAGGCAGAGGAGGAGCAATGCTAGAGCACTGCAGGGTTGAAATCGTTTGCGCTGGTGCGCGAATTACTCGGTAACGGTCTTTTCCACCTTGATCGTGGAATTGATCTCCACGCGCTGGTTCTGGAAGCGACCCTGCGGCGTGGCATTGCTGGCGATGGGGTCCTCGTAGGAGTGTCCCTTGAGCACCATGCGATCGCGGGCCACGCCATGCTGCTCCAGGTACTGTGCCACACTCTCGGCACGCTGTTGCGAGAGTTTCAGGTTGTAGGCGTAGGAGCCGACCTTGCTGCAGTAGCCATTGATGTTCAGAACCGCATCCGGGTGCTTTTCGGCAAAGGCGGCCACTTCATCGAGGACCTGGATGTCATGGCTGAGCAATTTGTAGGAGTTGAGTTTGAAGTTGATGCCGGTGATGGTGATCGGCTTGCTCTCCAGAATCGTTTTCTGCACCGGCGCAATGGGGGCCGGCATCGGAGCAGGAGTGGGTGCGGGCGCCGGTGCGGCGACCGGCGCCGTCTTTGCCGGACAGCCAGAGAAGGGGGCCTCGGCACAGCCGGCGGCAGAAACGAGGACGGCAGCGATCAGCAGGGTATGGATAATGCGCATGGTTCTTTTCTCCTGGCAGGCCCTGCGACCACGGCCGCAGGGCATAAGGTCTTAGAAGTCGTAGGTCAGCATGACGCGGTTATAGATGAAATAACCCGTCGACAGATCTCCGTGCGCCACTTCCACGCGATCGCGGATGGACAGACCCTTGATCCAGCCCTGCGGGAAGTAGGTGAGGTCGCCGTAGATGTCGTTGGCGTAGCCCGCCGTCTGCAGGTGATATTGGGCGTAGGCGGCCATGAAAAGGAACTGGTTGCTCAGGAAGTGCTGCGTCCACTTGATCTTGAAGCCGTGCCCGGGCCCCATTTCCACCAGACCGCGGATCATGGAAGTGGTGTAGAGCGGATCGGTGGCGTAACCGACGGTGTAAGGCGAGACGATAGCGCCACCACCCACGGCCCCTTGATGGTAGAGGATTTCGTTATAGGCCGCGGAGAGCTGACCCTTGCCGAGCAGCGCACTGCCAACGTCGTAGTCGATACCGCCGATCACACCCCAGGCGGTGCTGTTGACGCCATTGCCCTTGAAGCCGTCGATGGGCTTGGTTCCGGGGGCATAGCTGGTGTTCAGCAGACTATTACTTTCCCACTCGCGGTTGATCTGTGCGCCCAGGAAGGGGTCCACGCCGATGCCGGTCTTCAGCGTATATTTGGCATCACCATAAACCGTCTGGGTGAACTGATAGAAGTTGTAGTACCAAGCCTGGGCATGGATGCCATAGCGCTTGTAGCTGGTGCCGAAGGCGAGAATACCATTGGCGGCATTGTCGGTATTGTCGGTATTGGGAACGACTGCTGATCCACCGTAAATGGGATCACCGTCAAAGCCCGTTTGGTAGTGGAGGTTGTCGCGATAGTAGTCGGCGGAGGTGCGGCTCTTCCAGCGGAAGATGCGCATGCCATAGATATTCCAGCCACAGTAGGGAGAGACCTGGGCAAAGACGCCTTGGTAAGTGGCGGGAATGACGCGCGAGTCGGAGCCGTTCACCCAAGGGGTGTTAACGATTTGGTTCCCGGCACGAATCAGCAGGGCGTGCGGAATTTCGTATTGCAGGTAGGCCTGACCCAGGGCATTGATGGACGTACCCTTACCCATGAGGGTGACATCGGGGTTCACCCGGTTGGCGCCCAGGCTGTTGGCGGTGTAGAAACCCACATCGGCACTGAAACCGGCGAGGGAGGCGGTATGGGCATTGATATAGCCGCCCAGCGAGAAGGCGCTGAGATTGGTGGCGTTCTTGCCAAAGAAGCGGTCGAAGTAGTAGGCGCGGACCTGGCCATCGACCTTGCTATCCATGATGAAGCTTTTCAGAGAGTCATCGCTGCTGGCAGCGTGGGCGACAGCACTGAAGCCGGTCAGGGCCATCAGCACTGCCAGGGTGGTGGCGCGGTGCTTGAACAACATGGGCATTCTCCTCTTCGGTGTGTTTACTACCACGGCACGATAACAACGAAATGTGACAGCATGATGACAGTTCCGTGAATCTTTTGTGACGTTGTATCTAAAACGCTATTACGATGCCAGAGGAGAGCTTCGCCCCGCGGTCTCAGTGCAATAGACGCTGGGCCTCGGCGCTCAAAGGATATTCCCAGACCGTGCTTTTTTCGCCCGTGATGCCAAAGTCATTATCGCTGATGAAGAGCAGGCTCTTGCCGTCCACCAGGCTCATGCCTTCGACCTTGCCCAGACTCTTGCCAAAGGCATCGTTGCTTTCCCAGAGCAGCTGCAGGGCAACCGGTTGGATGCCGACTTTGGCCAGATCATTTTGCTCTTCCAGGCTGGGGTGGGTATCCGGACGGGCCCAGGCGGTGCCGATCAGCCTGGTGGCACTGTCAAGGTTGGCCAGGTAGACCGCGACCTTGTTGCCAGCGCGCAGCATCAGCAGCACGCGATGATCATCCACCGCACTCATGGCCGAGAGTTTGAGATCCTTCTGCTTTTCCCCTGGAGCAAATTCTTCGATCCTGGGAAATGCCACGGCATAGCCACCGGCCATTCCGGCAAAGTTGCCCTCGGCATCGAGATGCAGGGTAATCAGCCGGTCGATCCGGGAATGTTTCGCTGTATCGTCATCGGGATTGGCCAGGGGACTTTGCAGGGCCACGAAGAGCAGCTCCTGGTCCGGCGCCAGGGCCATCCCTTCAAAACCGCGGTTGAGCTTGCGCCGGGCCAGTAACGGCGGCAGGACAGCGCGCACCGGGACACTGCTGCCCTGATAGTAGGCTGCCGTACCCTTGGGTACCAGACGTTCCTGTACGACGCCATTGGGTGTCACGCGCAGCAGGCTGGGTCCATATTCCTCGCCGATCCAGAAACCGCCTTGGGCCAGCGCGGAAATACATTCTGTATCGACCCCGTTGGGGGAGAATGGCAGGGGCTGGAGTTGCCCATTCAGCGGCTTCTCGCCCTTGGGGAGCTGCGGTGGCAGGCCGCTGAAGTTCTGGCCATTGGCCGCGTGCAACGGAATCGGTTCGCCGCGCAGGCTTACCTGACCTCCTTGCACCAGCAGGGGATAGATGCTGGGGGTATAATCGGGAATGGGAAAGATCACCTCAGATTTGCTACAGACTTCTTTGCCGAGCACCTTGCTACTCTTGTTGCAGGGGATGTTCGGACCCCGATCGCTGACGGCATAGAAGTCAGTCCATGCTGTGCCGTGGGCATGGGTCAGTCCACTACCAGGACCGATGCTCAGATGCAGCTCCCGACCAGCCACGGTGACGGTATCGAGGGGCGCACGCAGGGCTTCGCCCGCAAGCTCCTGGGCGCAGGCGTGCACGCCATACAGGGCGAGGCAGGCTGCAAATAGGGAAGATTTACGCATGAATTCTCCTTCGGGGAGGGGTCCCCCTCCCCATGTACGGCATCAGAACAGGAACTGCCCGCGGAACTGCAGAATGTTCAGGTCGCTGTTATAGCGCGGATCGTTCCACCAGGTGGCGCCAACGGGCTGGGTGCTGGGGATCCCGCCCACATGACCGTGGCTGTAGTCGAGCATCAGCCGGACGTGCTCGTTAGCATACCAGTTGATGCCGGCGGTGAGGGCATAGCCCCGGCCACCGTAGATGCCGGCATTGGCATCGTTGAGGTTGAGGCGGTCATAGCGCAGAGCGACTTCCCAGGCACCGCCAGGGCCGATGTCCTTCAGATAATGGAACTCGCCGATCTTCGGCTTGAAATTGCGCGGCTGGCCGGTAAGGGTGTAGCTCGCCTGCACGTAATAGCCATTGAAGCTGGCGGTGGGCAGCCCGAGGCGGCGGGAGACATTCATACCGACATAGGCGCCTTCGAGCGAGAAGGGACCCGCCACGGCTGCAGTTTCCAGGGTATAGTTGAACTGGCTGCTGGGATTGCTGATGTAGGCTTCCAGGAGCTTGGTGCCAGCCACGCTGGTTTCCGGGCGGGTGCCGTAGAAGGCGGCGGCGTTTTTGTCACCAAAGCCGGTATAGTTCAGGTTGGCGCCAAAATAGAGGTCGTTGCCGTAGCTGTGCAACGGGGCATAGGTGGCGCGCCCGGAGATGGTGTAGATGCCACTCTGGTTGCTGGTGCTTTTGCTGATGCTGGCGAGGGTCTCAGTTTGGGTATACGCAGTTCGAGCGACACCACTGTATTTGGTGTAGACCTTTTCATCCAGGGCGTTCATGAAGCCGCCCAGACCCAACATCCAGTTCTCGCCACTCTGGGTGATCTTGAGGCCCATGCGCCGGTCGCCGTAGGTATCGAGGCCTTCCAGCAGCGGCCGCTCCATGAAGACGTTGTCGTTGGAGCTGTTCAACTGGTCCATGCTGAAGAAGGTCTTGGCCTGGCCCAGGGTGATGGTGTTGCCGGGCATCAGGCCGGTGTAGGCAAAGTAGGCGTCCTTGAAGCCTGCCGCGCCGCTGTCGGTGAACTCGTATTGAAATTTGAATTTCCAGTCTTTGCCGATCTTACCGGCGGTAAAGATCCGCGCCCGCCGCAATTTGGCGCCGGCGGCACCCATCTCGGTGACCGAACCGTTGGGGGCAAGGAAGGACTTGTTGAAGTAAGTGGCGTAATCGGCCTGGATACGTCCGCCCAACATCAGGCTGTAATCGTCGTTTTTGGCGTGCAGAACCGTGGACTCATCGGCTTGGGCCAGGGCGGGAACGGCAAAAACGGCGGCGATCGCCACCAGAATGAAGCGCTTCTTCATGGTTAACTCCCTCTACAGTTGGTGGATACTGCAAAGAGGCCCAACGGAACCCCTCCCCGGCAGGAGAAGGTATTCTTGATAGTTGCATACGCTCTTTACACTATCAACTTGTGCGTCGCACTATATCAAAGAATTGTTACACTTTTATGAACCTTTGATGACACTTTTGTGACAGCGGTCGGTGGCTGCCCTCCTGCGACAAGCTGGCGTATGATCTGCAAATAGCTTGACTAATAAGGTCGTCCATGCCCATCGAGATTCGCCAGCTGCGTACCATCGAAGCCGTTCTGCAACACGGCAGCATTGCCGCGGCGGCGCAGCGCCTGCACCTGACCCAGTCGGCCCTCTCGCACCAGCTTCGGGGACTGGAAAACGAATTCGGCATTAAGATTTTTGATCGCGACAGCAGCAACAACCTGCGTCTCAGCTCGGCGGGGGAGCGGCTTTATGCCCTGGCGCGCGAGGTCCTGCCGGCCCTGCGGCGCACCCAGGAGGAGCTGCACCGGCTCGCCTCGGGGCGTGGGGGGCGATTGCGTATCGCCGTGGAGTGCCATACCTGTTTCGACTGGCTTACCCCCGCCATGGACCAGTTTCGTGCCGGCTGGCCCGACGTGGAGATGGATATTGCCTCTGGATTCCAGCAGGACCCGGTGCAACTGCTGCGCGCTTATCAGGCCGACCTGGCCATTCTCAGTGCCCCCGAGGCCCTGCCTGGCGAAATCGAGCGCCATGCCCTGTTCAGCTACGAGGTGGTGGCGCTGCTGAGCCCGCGTCATCCCCTGGCCGAACGCCCCTTTCTGCTGCCCGAGGATTTCCTCGAGGAGACCGTCATCACCTACCCGGTGGAAGACCGGCGCCTGGACTTGTTTCGGGAATTTTTGCATCCCGCAGGTGTACAGCCGTGGCGACGGCGGCAGGCGGAATTGACGGTCATCATCCTGCAGCTGGTGGCCTCTGGGCAGGGGATTGCCGCCTTGCCTGCCTGGGCGGTGAGCAGCTACGGTGATCGCGGCTATGTACGAGCCCTGCCCTTGGGTCCGCGGGGACTGTGGCAGGATCTGGAAGCAGCCACTTTGCAGGGGCAAAGTGAACAGCCCCATCTACAGGCGTTTCTGGGCGAGATTCGCGCCAGTGCGAGCAGCGAGCTGCGCGGCATTCGCCGCTTGTAGGACAGGGGCGTCGGTAAGGAGGAGAAGGGATGGGCACGGAAACGGTACTTTTCGATATCGATCTGATCCAGCGCTATGACCGGCCAGGGCCGCGCTATACCTCCTACCCTACGGCACCGCAATTCGCAGCGGAGTTCGATGAAAGCGCCTTGCGGGCGGAGCTGCGCGCGAGTAACGCCAGCGGCAAACCCTTGTCTTTGTACTTTCACATTCCCTTTTGCGAGCATCTGTGTTTTTACTGCGCCTGCACCAAGGTGGTGACGCGGCACCGGGAATGGGGCCAGCCTTATGTGGAGCGCCTGCTGCGGGAAATGGCTCTGACCCGGCGCGATATCGATGCGCAGCGCCCAGTCACCCAACTGCATTTTGGTGGTGGTACCCCCACCTTTCTCTTGCGTGCGGACCTGGAGCGTCTGGTGGACGGCATCCAGGCGCAGTTCCGTCTGCTCGATGACGATACCGGCGAGTATGGGATCGAGGTCGACCCGCGCGCCATCGAACCGGGAGTATTGGCCCTGCTGCGTAACCGTGGCTGGAATCGTCTGAGCATGGGGGTACAGGATCTCGATCCGGCGGTGCAGAAGGCGGTACATCGCGAGCAAAGCCTGAATCTGGTGGCAGAGCTGATACAGGAGGCGCGCAGCCTGGGCTATCGCTCCATCAGTCTCGATCTGATCTACGGACTGCCCTTGCAAAGCCCGCAGAGTTTTGCCGAAACCCTGGCGCAAATCATCTCCTTGCGCCCGGATCGCCTGTCCCTGTTCAATTATGCCCATCTGCCCGAGCGCTTCCCGCCGCAGCGGCGCATTCGTGCCGAGGAGCTGCCTAGCCCGGCGCAGAAACTGGAGATCCTGCAGCAGAGCATCGGGGCCCTGGAGGCTGCTGGGTATGTCTATATCGGTATGGATCATTTTGCTCTGCCCGAGGACGAGCTCACCCGGGCGCAACTACAGGGCCAGCTCTACCGGAATTTTCAGGGGTATTCTACCCACTCCAATGCCGACCTGCTGGCCTTTGGCATGAGCGCCATTGCCATGGTTGGCCCGAGTTACAGCCAAAACCGCAAGGACCTGGAGGCCTGGGGAGCGGTAGTGGATGCCGGACAGCTGCCGGTGGAACGGGGGCTACGCCTGACGGCTGACGACCTGCTGCGCCGGGAGGTGATCACCCGCCTGATCTGTGATTTTCGCCTCGATGTTGCGGCTATCGAGGCGCGACATGGCATCGATTTCTGGCGCTATTTTGCCGAGAGTCGCAGGACCCTGGAGGCTTTGGCGCGCGATGGGCTGATTACCTTGGACGAAGGTAGCATCACCGTGCTCCCGGCAGGACGCCTGTTGGTGCGCCACGTGTGCATGGCCTTCGACGCCTACCTGGGGCGCAGCCAGACGCAGTTCTCGCGGGTGATTTAGAGAAGGTTCAAGTGTCGTTGGGTGGCAAGCGCCGAAGTGCCGGACGCAAAAATTCGAAGAAGGTCTCTACACGTACCATGCGCAGGCTGAGGTCTCGCTCCCGTTCTGCCATCTGCTCTACTTCTTCACTGAGACGCGTGATGCGTTCGTTGAGCAGGATAGTCTCGCGGATGCCCTTGAGTACGTCGTTGAGAGTGCTCATGAATGCAACGGCGCCAGCAGGGAGGGGAGTTGCTCGGGATTGAGCTGGCTATACTCTGCGCGCAACTGGGCACGCAGGCTCTCGATGTCTTTGGCGCGCTGCTCGCGTTCTGCCTGCAGATGGGTCAAGGTGCGCTCCAACGCCTGCCGCGCTTGTGCCGTTGATGCCGACAACTCCTGCAAGAGCGCCTCGAGGGTGGCATCCTCATCAAGGGCCTTGCGGCGCACATAGTCCGCCAGGGAAAGATGTGCTGCTCGCGCCCGACTCTGCAGTTGCGCCTTTTGCTCACTGCTCATTAGCACTACTACCCGCTCCGTTGCCGCCATCATTGCCTCCAACCTATGCATATTTTTCACAATTTTAGTTCAAACGAGGCGTGCCGCCCATTCTTCGGGGTCGAAGCCGAGCAAGAGATCGTCATCCCTCTGTACGATGGGGCGGCGAATCAGGCTGGGGTTGGCCAGAGCCAAGGCGATCGCGGCATCCGCATCGGCGACCGCGCGCTGTGCTTCGCTCAGGCGGCGCCAGGTAGTGCCGCGGCGATTGATCAACGCCTCCCAGCCGAGTTCCGCCGCCCAATGCCGCAGGGCTGTTTCTGGTACCCCGGCCTTCTTGTAGTCGTGGAATGCATAGGCCACCCCGTGCTCATGCAACCAGGCGAAGGCCTTTTTCATGGTGTTGCAGTTGGCAATGCCATAGACGGTAATGCTCATGCTGGCTCTCCTTTCTCAAGAATCAATACCTGAAAACGCTCTCCCATCTCCTGCGGCAGGGTGAGTATCTTGACTTCGTTGTTCAACGCAAGGCGCTGCTCTGGGCTGGCCTGTGCCTCGAGCTCGGCATAGACCTCCGGCAGGCCGTGGGTGACGAGAAAGCGCGCGAGGGGGCCATACCAAGCAATTTGCAGACCTGCCGCCACGGCCGCTGCCATGATGGCGGAAAAATTGACGTCGGCGGTCAGATCACAAAGCCCCGGCCAGTAGAAGGGATCCTCCAGAAGGTGATGACGATGGTAGGCGCGCAGGCTGCCCAGGTAGCGCTGAGGCTGGTAATAGGCCGCCGCCTCCTGGCCGTAGTCGATGAGGAGGATGCGGCCCTGCTGTAGGCGCGCGGCCAGACTGTGTATCCACGCCGTCGCTGCCGGACAGACTTCGCTGCGGTAGCCGACGGGCCAATTGGCGACATATGGTTGAAGAGGTTCCAGCAAGGGCCTGGGGAGAGGCTGGGACGCGGGAGCCCAGGCAAAGCCGTTGGCATCTGTCACTACCCCCATCTCGCGAAGGTCGCCATCTGGCATCTTTTCAACGACGGCGACGGGCATGGCATCGAGCACCTCATTGGCGAGGAAGACGCCATGCCACTCGGCTGGGAGCCGCTGCAGATGCTGCAGCGCCGGACAGCGAGCGCGCTGCTGCGCCTGCAGGTCGGGACTGGGTTCCAGGATGTGGTACGGGACTTGCCGCAGAACCTCATGGATCTGTGCCGCGAGGGCGCCACTCCCCCCACCCAGTTCGAGGATGCCGTCGCGCCCGGAATGGGGCGCGAGGGTGCGGGCGAGGACGCGTCCTAGCACCGCACCCAGCTCGGGCGCGGTGACGAAGTCTCCGGCTGGGCCAAAACGCCGTTGACCGGCCATGTAATAGCCTTTCCCCGGGGCATAGAGGGCCATTTCCATATACTCAGCGAAGGAAATCCACCCCCCTGCGGCGGCGATGCGGGCGCGAATTTCCTCTTGCAGGGTCAGGCTGTGGGCCTGGGCTGCGGGATCCGGCGCCGGCAAGGTAGATGCCTTGCGCCCTGCAGGCGATTGGGTTACAACCCCATTTCGTTTCGATTGCATGGAACTCCTGGTGCAGGCTTCGGGAAAGGTCGTTCTCCTCACGGGTGGCGCACGTCGCGTGGGGGCGGCCATTGCCCGCGAACTCGCCGTGCAAGGCTGCCAGCTGGCCCTCCACTATAGACGATCGCGGCCGGAGGCCGAAGCCTTGGCGAGCGCCTTGTGGCAGGAGTTCGCGACAACTGTGGAACTGTTCTGCGCTGATCTCAGCGAAGCGAGTGCTCCTGACTGTCTGCTGCAGCAGGTGCAGGACCGCTTCGGTCGCCTCGACGGATTGGTCAACAACGCCTCTTTGTATCGTCCAGCGCCCTTCTCCGGATTGCATCTGGAGGACTGGCAGGAGATGGAGGCGATCCACATTCGTGCGCCGCTGTTCTTGAGTCGGGCCGCTTGGCCCCTGCTGCGTGCGCAAACTGGGGCCATCGTCAATATTGGTGACGTGCATGGCGAGATTCCCCTGCGTGGCTATCTTCCCTACAGTGTCAGCAAGGCCGGTCTCTTGGCGCTGACTCGCGCCTTGGCCAAGGAGCTGGGGCCAGAGGTACGCGTCAATAGTGTCTCCCCGGGGGTAGTCCTTTGGGCGGAGGGCAAAGATCCTCCGGATGGTGACCGCGCCGGACTCCTCGCCCGCACCGCCCTCAAACGCGAGGGAGATCCCGGTGACATTGCTCGGGCGGTCGCCTGGCTGCTCTTCGATGCGCCCTATGTAACGGGACAGAACATCGTCGTGGACGGCGGGCGCATGTTATATTGAGGTGATGAGCCCCATGGAAAGAACCCCCGTCCGATTTTACACCGAAGAGGAACTGGACATCCTCGAGGAAAGCGATCCCGTCGCCGCGGCCAAGATCGCCCCGCCCAGGCGATGGCGCAGCGTCTCATCGGCCGCAAGCGCGAATTTGGTCCCAACGATCCCCTGCCTGACCCGCAAGCAGTGGCGGAAGCGGTCGCTGCGGTGCGGCGCATTCTCAACCGCGATGGCGGCGATATCGAGCTAGTAGAAATCGCCGAGCGTGATGTGCGGGTGCGCATGAAAGGGGCCTGTGCCGGTTGCCCCAACGCCGTCATCGACCTGCAACAGGTGGTGGAGAAGATTGTCGGGGCGGTCCCCGGCGTCGCCAGCGTGAGCAACACCTTTTGAAGGCGGCGAGAGCGGTCCCCAAAGTCGGCTTCGTCAGCCTTGGTTGCCCGAAAGCAACGGTGGACAGCGAGCGCATCCTCACCCAATTGCGTGCCGAGGGCTATCAGATGGTCGGCGACTATGCCGGCGCCGATCTGGTGGTGGTTAACACCTGCGGCTTCATCGACGCGGCGGTAGAGGAGTCCCTGGAGGCGATTGCTGAGGCCCTGCAGGAGAATGGCCGGGTGGTCGTCACCGGCTGTCTGGGTGCAAAGGACCAGGGCGAATTCGTGCGCAAGGTCCATCCCAAGGTGCTGGCGGTCACCGGGCCGCAGGAGAACAGCGCGGTGCTGGAGGCGATCCACGAAGCGCTGCCGCCGGCCCACGATCCTTTCGATGACTTGGTGCCACCCCAAGGGCTGCGCCTCACCCCGCCCCATTATGCTTATCTGAAGATCTCCGAGGGCTGCAATCAGTCCTGCAGCTTCTGCATCATCCCCAGCATGCGCGGCAAACTCGTCAGCCGCGATCCCAACGCCATCCTGCGTGAGGCGGAGGCTCTGGTGGCGAGCGGGGTGCAGGAGTTGCTGGTGATTTCCCAGGACACCGGTGCCTACGGCGTGGACCGCAAATACCGCACGGCCTTTCACCAGGGTCGTCCGCTCAAGACCCGGATCACGGACCTCTGTGCCGCGCTCGGTGAATTGGGGGCCTGGGTGCGGCTGCATTACGTCTATCCCTATCCGCACATCGACGAGCTGCTCCCCCTGATGGCGGCGGGCAAGGTCCTTCCTTACCTGGATGTGCCCCTGCAGCATGGCAGCCCGCATATCCTCAAGGCCATGCGGAGGCCGGCGGCGGCCGAGCGTACCCTGGAGCGGATTCAGGGCTGGCGCGCCGCTGTGCCGGACTTGACCATCCGCAGTACCTTCATTGTCGGATTTCCCGGTGAGACGGAAACGGAGTTTGCGGAACTGCTCGATTTTCTGCGCGCTGCGCAACTCGACCGGGTCGGCTGCTTTGCCTATTCCCCGGTGGACGGTGCTGCTGCGAATG
The DNA here is from genome assembly GCF_057473545.1 of Acidithiobacillus sp. TH-A67. NCBI lineage: Bacteria > Pseudomonadati > Pseudomonadota > Acidithiobacillia > Acidithiobacillales > Acidithiobacillaceae > Acidithiobacillus > Acidithiobacillus sp. TH-A67. The sequence continues at coordinate 31,438 of NZ_JBYCKU010000031.1, read as the reverse complement.
CCTTGCCGGATTCCGTTCCCGAGTCCGTGCGCGAGGAACGTCGCGCCCGCTTCATGGCGGAACAACAGGAGATCAGTACTGCCCGTTTGCGCCAGCAGGTAGGCCAGCTGCGCGAAGTGCTCATCGACGCGATCCACCCCGACGGCAGCGCCGTGGCCCGCAGTCATGCCGACGCCCCGGAAATCGACGGCGTGGTGCATCTACAGAACGCCCAGGGGCGACGGGTGGGGGAGCGTCTGCACGTGCGCATCTGCGATGCCGATGAATATGACCTGTTTGCCATAATCGACTGACCTCGCGTTGAGAGACGTTGCAAGAACGATTCTCATTTAATAGAATCGTGCTCAGAGGGACTTGACGGGAGCGATCATGGAGCAAAGGCAGTGCACGCAGGAACTCCGAACCTTGGGACAACTGTCGCGGGGCGCGTGCGGCATCATCCACGCCGTTCGTGGTACTAGCAACGAGAGCAAGCGTTTATTGGTCATGGGTCTGCGTCCCGGCACGGCTTTTACCCTGCTGTTGGGACCAGACCGTCGCGGCGTGGTACTCGATAGCGCCGGTACCCGCATTGCCTTGGGCCGCGAGTGGCTGGAGCAGATCCAGGTCCGCCCCCTCTCATCCTTCGAGGAGGGCTGATCCATGGCCAAGCACTGTCATGCGGCCGCGGGGACCAGGCTCGCAGAGGGCCTGCCGCGCATCGCCCTGGTTGGCAATCCCAATTGTGGCAAGACTACCGTTTACAATCTGCTCACGGGCACCCATCAGACGGTGGGCAACTGGCCCGGAGTCACCGTCGAGCGCCGCTCTGGCAGCGCACGCCTGGGCAACGAGAAGATCGAAGTGATCGATCTGCCGGGTATTTACAGCCTGCTTGGTGGAGGTGGCGAGGATCAGGCGGTAGCGCGCCGCTTTCTGCGCGACGAGGAGGTCGAGCTTATCGTCCAGGTCCTCGATGCCAGTACCCTGGAGCGACAGCTCTTGCTGACCGCCGAGCTGGTGGAGTTACAGCGGCCTTTGCTCCTCATTCTGAACATGGTGGACGAGGCCGAGGATCGTGGTCTGCGGGTGGATGCCCAGGCCCTGTCGCTGCAGCTTGGGGTGCCGGTGGTCCCCATGGTGGCGCGCAAGGGCAAGGGTCTGCGCGAACTGCGCATGGCCTTGCGCAGCGCGTTGCGTAGCCCGTCTCTGCCGCAGCGGCCGGCCTGGCCTGCAGATCTGGAAGCTGCCCTGCACGACTTTGCCGCCCAGATTGACGGAGCGCGTGGCCGCTTTCTCGCCTGGCAGTACCTGGAACTGCCAGAGAGCACGCCGCAGGCGCTGCTCGCCGCGCGCGCCTCTGCGGCTCAGCATCTGCAGGCAGACAGTGCCGAGGATCTTGCCGATCTGTTGCCTGCCGCGCGTTTCACTTGGGCTGCGCGGCTCGCCGCGCAGGTGATCGTGTCCGGTGGCAAGGCGGGATGGCGTCAGCGCTTGACCCGCCATCTCGATCGCTGGATCTTGCATGACTGGCTGGGCGTGCCGATCTTTCTTGCGGTACTGTATCTGGTTTTCGTGGTCAGCTTTAGCGGTGGCAATGTCTTCCTGGACTTTTTCGATCAGGCTTCTGCTGCCCTGCTGATGCATGGTTTCGGTCACCTGCTGCTCCTCTCCGGCGCCCCGGACTGGGTCGTGAGTTCCCTGGCTGGCGGTATTGGCGGTGGGCTGAATCTGGTGATCAGCTTCATCCCTCCCATCGGACTCACCTTTCTCTTCCTCGCCTTTCTCGAAGATTCCGGCTACATGGCGCGGGCGGCCTATGTGATGGATCGCCTGATGCGCCGGGTGGGGTTGCCTGGCAATGCCTTGGTGCCGATGGTCATCGGCTTTGGTTGCAATGTGCCGGCGATCATGGGAGCACGAATCATCGACGATCCTCGCGGTCGGGTGCTCACGGTGTTGATGCAACCTTTCATGTCCTGCTCGGCCCGGCTGACCATTTACATGGCCTTTGCCGTGGTCTTTTTCCGCGGCAACGGTGGGCAGGTGGTTTTTCTGTTGTATTTGACGGGCATTGTTATGGCCCTGTTCACTGCCTGGCTGCTGGGAAAAACCGCGCTACGGGGAGAGGCCCGACCCTTCGTCATGGAGCTGCCGCCCTATCGTTTGCCCAGCCTGCGCAGCGTGGTGCTGCAGGCCTGGCAGCGCCTGCGCATCTTTATCCTGCGCGTCGGTAAGGTGATTGCCGCCATCGGCTTCATCCTCTTCCTCTTGCCGGGAATTGGCTGGACCAGTCACGGCCTGCGCGCCACCGACATCGACCACTCCCTGCTGGCCCAGGGTAGCGAGGCGCTGGTTCCCGTTTTTGCGCCCATGGGCATCGAGCGGGACAACTGGCCTGCCGTTGCTGGACTGGTGGCGGGCGCGGCCGCCAAGGAGGTCGTCATCGGTACCCTCAACGGCATCTATCAGCGGCAGGCGGGTGGGGATCTGATGGCAGAGTATCGGCAGGTGGATCTGCTGCAGGGGCTTCGCGACGCCCTGGCCACCATCCCGGAGAATGCCGGGAAGCTGTTCAGCAGCCTGGGAGATCCTTTGGGACTGGGCGATCTGGCCAACCGGGACGCGAGTATCGCCGCCTCGGGAGCGAGTTCTGAGACCCTTGGCTCCCTGGCACAAAGTTTTACACCGCTAACGGCCCTGGCATATCTCCTCTTTGTGCTGCTCTATGTGCCGTGTGCCAGCACCATGGGGGCCCTGCGGCGCGAGGTCGGCTGGGGTTGGATGCTCTTCTCCATCGGTTATGGTATTGGCATGGCTTGGGCGGTGGCAACGCTGGTCTATCAGTGGGGGACCTATGCCGCCCATCCGCAGGCGACCTGGCTGTGGACCGCCGGTATTGCCGTGGCTCTTGGCATCTTGCTCTTGGCCTTGCGCCGACAAGGGCGGCACCAGCAAAACCAGTTGCGTTTTCAGGAGCAGGGATGATGGAGAGCCCCCTTTTTCGAATTCGCGATCTGTTGCGCGACGGGGAAAGCCTGAGCGCCACAGAGATCGCCCAGCGCCTGGACTTGCCGCAAGATTTGGTGGATGCCGGCCTGCAGCATTGGCAGAGGCGTGGACTGATCGCTCGGGTGCAGACGTTGGTGCAAGCCCAAGTCTCAGGCAGCAGCTGTCAGAGTGCTTGCGCCGGCGCCTGTGCCGCTTGTGTGCGACCGCAGCCGCTAGCCTCGGTGGGTACACGCTATCGCTGGCGCGCCAAAGCAGCCATTGCCTGAGAACTGAAAAGAACAATTGCGGTCATAGGGGTATACCGACAAGTGAAGGAATATTCTCATGCCGCAATGTCTGTCTTCTGCTTCGCCCAAGGGTGTCTTGGGTTTTGTCGCCGTATTGTCTGCTTCCCTGCTTCTTGGCGCCTGTGCGCAACAGGTTTCTCCTACCACGCATGCGCAGCAGGAGCCCAGTAGTGCGGTCCCCAGTTCGAGTGCCAGTACCCAGGCGCTGAACCAGGCCGAGGAACGGGAGAAAAACCTGAAGTACGGTCCCCTCGGCGGCCAAAACGAAAACCTTTCCAATGCCGAACTTGCGGCCCTGCCCCGGCACCTGCGCGTGCATTTTGCCCAGAACAGCTTCCATGTGAGTGCCCATGCCCGCCATATCACCGCCGAGAATGCGCGTTTTCTGCTGCGCTTCCCGAACCTGCATGTGCGCCTGGAGGGGAACTGCTCACAACCAGGCACGCAGGAATACAATCTCGGTCTTGGGGAATGGCGTGCCCATGCCATCAAGGAGTTGCTGGAGGCGGATGGTGTCCCCGCCAGTCGCATCAGCACGGTTTCCTTCGGCAAGGATAATCTCCTTTGTAATCAGAACACTGTTGCCTGTTGGCAGAAAAACCAGCGTGTCGACTTCGTCTATCGCGCCGCGACTGGCAGAGAATGAATCCGGCTGGCCGACCCTTTCGTCCATTGCCGCGCTCGCGGCCCCTTTGGCTTGCGGGCGTCTTTGTGCTTGGCTTTCTGGCGGTGCTTGGCCGCGATATCCAGGTGCAGTATCTGCAGACCGGCCAACTGCGCGCGCAGGGACAGATGCGGTATCTGCACAATCAGCGTCTGCCCGCCCAACGCGGGGTGATTTTTGGGGACAACGGCCTGCCGCTGGCGGTCAACACGGCGGCCAGCACCATCTGGGGCGATCCCAAGGTCCTCGGCAAACACCAGGATCAATGGCCGCAACTGGCCAGGGCACTGAATCTCTCCGTGATCGAACTCGGCCAGCGTTTGGCCAGCGCTGGCGCCGATTTTGCCTACCTGGCGCGGCAACGACCACCGAGCGTGGGCAAAGCGGTGCGCGCTTTGGGAATCCCGGGAGTTGGGGTGCTGCCGAGTTCGCGCAGCTATTTTCCTCTGGGTGCGGCAACGACCCCGCTGATCGGATTGGTAGATCAGGCCCATCAGGGGGCGACGGGCATGGAGCTGAGTTACAACCAGTGGCTGGCCGCGCATCCCGGCTCCGAGGAGGCCCTGTACGATGGTCATGGGCAGATCGTGCAGGTGCTCAAGGTGGCGCGACTTTCGCGTCCGGGGCACGCCATTCATCTGACCATTAACCCGCAGATGCAGTATTGGGCCTATATGGCCCTATTACGCTCCCTGCATCAATTTCATGCCAAGGTCGGTTCGGCGGTGCTGATGAACGTGCATACCGGTGCTATCCTTGCGATGGTCAGCGCGCCGAGCTGTAACCCAAACCAAAAGGGTGCTTGTAGCTCACCCGCAGACTATGTCGATTACGCCGTGCATCAGGCCTTCGAGCCCGGTTCGGTGATGAAGCCCTTTGCCATTGCCGCGGCCCTGGCGAGTCACAGTGTTTCTCCTAGCCAGAAATTCAATGTGTATTACCCACTTTGGGTGGGAGGCTATCCCATCACCGATGATGTGCGCCATCACATCCTTAATATCGAACATATTCTCAAGTATTCCAGCTGTATCGGCACTGCCAAGATTGCCCTGCTGACCCCCAAACGCACGCTATACAATATGTACCAGGCCGTCGGCTTTGGTCGGGAGCCGCCTTTGGGCCTGCCGGGAGAAACGGCGGGTGTTTTGCCCCCCTGGCAGTCGTGGGGCGTTGCCCGGCATGCGACGATTTCCATTGGCTATGGCGTCTCGGTGACGACGCTACAGTTGGCAGCGGCCTATGCCAGCATTGCCAATGGCGGCTGGCATGTGCGCCCGCATCTGTTTGTCGGTGAAAAAATCCAGCGCCATCGGGTGATGCCTGCCTGGGTGGCCAATGATCTGCGGCGTTGGCTCCAGTCGGTGGCGCGCCCCGGCGGTACGGGGATTCTGGCGGCGATTCCGGGCTATGCGGTGGCGGGTAAGACCGGGACCTCGAATATGGCCAACGGCAAGGATGGTTTCTACCATCACCGCACCAATGCCACCTTCGTGGGTTTTGCGCCTGGCCCGCGTCCGGACCTGGTGATGGCGGTGAACCTGCGCGGCAGTCACTATTCCTGGAATTTTGGCGGTATCGAAGCGGCGCCGGTGTTCCGTTACACTATGCGGCGCGCCCTGCGCACCCTCGATGTTGCGCCGCGCTGTAACATCGGGGGCAAGTTCCTCGACATTCGTGTGCCTGCCGGTTCCGACCTGCACGAGCTGGCGCTCAAGTATCACAGCACCAGTCGTTATCTGGAGCAGATCAACCATCTGCCGAGCCCGCAGGCCTTGCAGGCCGGGGCCTTTTTCCAGGTGCCCATGCCACTAGGGGAGAAAGACTTTTGTCGGGTACAAACGCCGGCGGTCAGTCGTGCCCAGGCCGAAATCTGGAGCGAAGGCGGCGGTTGAGCGAATGCTTCGCGGAGCAACGGGAAGGTACGCGCTGCGCGCAACGGCGGCGACGGTTGCCGGATCCTCCGCAGTAGCATAGGCGAGGGTGGCGCGCAATGTTACCCTTGGCACCTTGCGAAATAAGGGGGGCTTCCGGGGTGAAATCGACAGGGGTAGAAGAAATCCGCATCCTGCGGCCAGACGACTGGCATCTGCATCTACGGGATGGGGCTATCTTGCGCAGCGTATTGCCCGATACTGCCGCGCGTTTTGGTCGCGCCATCGTCATGCCCAATCTGAAGCCCCCGGTTACCACGGTCGTGGCCGCCGCGGCGTATCGCCAGCGGATTCTGGCGACCTTGCCGGAGGGAATGAGCTTCACGCCGCTGATGACCCTGTACCTGACCGAGGCGACACCGGTTGCGGAGATACGGGCAGCGAAGGAAAGCGGCTTGGTGCATGCGGTCAAATACTATCCGGCGGGAGCGACCACCAATTCGGAAAATGGCGTGCGCGACCTGCGCCATGTGCTTCCCGTCCTTGCGGCGATGGAGGAGCTGGATCTGCCCTTGCTAATGCATGGTGAAGTGACGGACCCAGCGGTGGATGTGTTCGACCGGGAGGCGGTGTTCATCGATCGCCATCTGGCGCCCCTGCGTCGCGATTTCCCGGAACTGCGCATGGTGCTGGAGCACGTCACTACCAGCGCTGCGGTGGATTTTGTGCAATCTGCGGGCCCGCGCACTGCCGCCACCATCACCGCGCACCATTTGCTGCTCAATCGCAATGCGCTGTTCCAGGGCGGGATTCGCCCCCACCATTACTGTCTGCCTGTCCTCAAGCGGGAGCAGCACCGGCAGGCACTGATAGCCGCCGCTACCAGTGGGAGTCCGCAGTTTTTTCTCGGTACCGACAGCGCCCCGCATCCGCGCTCGGCCAAGGAGTCGAGCTGCGGTTGCGCCGGTATCTACACCGCACATGCGGCCATCGAGCTCTATGCCGAGGCCTTCGCACAGGCCAATGCCCTGGACCGGCTGGAGGGTTTTGCCAGTCGTCATGGTCCGGCCTTCTATAAATTACCTTGCAACGACGAGCAGATTACCTTGCGTCGCGAAACATGGACAGTGCCAGAGTGTATGGGTTTCGGAGAGGAGACGGTCGTACCACTGCGGGCGGGTGAGCAGGTTTTCTGGCGTCTGCTACGACTTTGAGGTTTTTGCATGTACTATATCGAACCCCAAGCCGGACCGGCTCCCTTATTGCAGATCGTTGATCAGGCCAAACACCAAGTGGACGTGGGGGTCCATTACCTGAGCGATCGAAAGTTGCTGGATGCTCTGAAGGCTGCCGAGCTCCGTGCTGTGCAGGTGCGGGTGATCATCGATAGCAAGCCCTACCATATGCGGCCCTGGCAGGTACACAAGGAAGAACGGGAGATTCGCGCCACGGGTGCCGAGCTGCATTGGGCTCCTTATCGTTTTGCCAGCCACGGCGACCAATACGCCTTTTACCACGCGAAATATCCCTGTAATGATACCGAGTGTGAGATCGGCACGGCCAATTTCAGCTGGTCCGCGATGCCCAAAGGCGGCAGCGCTTAGTCGAGGGGGCAGTCCTCTTCCGGGCCGAGCAGATCGGCAAGGGTTTCGCGGCGACGAATACAGCGGCTTTCCGCTCCATGTACCAAGACCTCCGGAGCGCGTGGGCGCGTATTGTACTGACTGCTCATGGCAAAGCCGTAGGCGCCGGCGCCGAGGATGGCCAGGCCCTCCCCGGCGGTGACGGTAGGGAGAGAACGGTTCTTGGCGAAGAAATCACCACTCTCGCAGACCGGCCCCACCACATCGCATTCCTGCAGCGGCGCGGCGCTTTGTCGTAGGGGCAGGATCTCGTGCCAGGCACCGTAGAGGCTGGGGCGCAACAGGTCGTTCATGGCCGCATCGACCACGCAAAAATGCTTGCCCTCATTCTCCTTCCAGTATTCGCTACGGGTGAGCAGGGCCCCGGCATTGCCGACCAGGGCGCGGCCCAGTTCCACCACCCGACGGAGCTCCAGACCGGCAAGGGCATCATCGAGAATGGCGGCATAGTCGGCTGGACTCGGGGGTACTTCGTCGTGGTAGCGGATGCCGACTCCGCCGCCCAAATCGATATGCGCCAGTTCGATGCCGTGGCGGCGCAGGCGCTCGTACAGATCGCGCAAACGCCGGGCAGCGGCACCCAGGGGTTGCAGGTCGATGAGCTGGGAGCCGATGTGTGCCGCGATACCAATGAGTTCGATACTTGGCCACTCTGCCGCGCGCCGGTATAGGTCTTCGGCAGCGGCGATGGGAATGCCGAACTTGCTCTCCTTCAGGCCGGTGGCGATGTACTGGTGGGTGCCGGCGTCGACATCCGGGTTAACGCGCAGGGCAACCGGTGCCCGCCGGTCCATCTCGGCCGCCACTTCGGCAATGCGCTCAAGCTCGGCGGCAGATTCCACATTCAGGCAGAAGACCCCTGCCTCCAGGGCGGCACGGATCTCCTCGCGACTTTTTCCTACCCCGGAAAAGACGATCTTTTTTGGATCGCCGCCGGCCCGCAGCACCCGCGCCAGTTCCCCGCCGGAGACGATATCGAAGCCTGCCCCCCATTGTGCCAGAAGGCGCAATAGATGCAGGTTACTGTTGGCTTTTACCGCGTAGCAGGTCAGGGTCTGTGCGCCCAGCGCATGCGCGAAGGCGTGGTAGCGCTCGCGCAGATGCAGTTCGGAGTAGACATAGCAGGGCGTGCCATAGCGCGCCACGATTTCGTGCAGCGGGCAGTCATCCACGTACAGTTGCCCGTTTTGATAATGAAAGGGGTGCATCAGTGGCTACTCGTTGGGGCGCTGACGGGGGTGGGGGTCTTGGGAAGGGTGAGTGGCGTCTTGCGTCCGCAACCGGCCAAGGCCAGACTGCCAAGCAAGAGTAGCAGGACCCAGGGGCGTAATGGCATCATGCACCTTCTCCCGCCAATCGCTGCCGAGCGCGGGCAATGGCGGCGCGCACCTGTTCGGGCGCGGTGCCGCCGAGGTGCTTGCGCGCTGCGACCGATCCTTCCAGGGTGAGCACCTGGAAGACGTCATCGGCGATCGCTGGTGACAGGGCCTGCAGTTCGGCCAGTGGCAAGGCTTCCAGGCCGATACCGCGCTCCTGCGCCAGGCGGACGGCGCGACCGACCACCGCATGGGCATCGCGGAAGGGCACCCCTTTGCGTACCAGGTAGTCGGCGAGATCGGTGGCGGTGGCAAAGCCCTTTTCCGCTTCCGCCCGCATCCGCGCCGGACGGGTCTGCAGGCCGGGCAGCATGCGGATCAGAAGCTGGAGGCTGGCCTCGATTTCGTCCAGCGCGGTGAAGAAAATACTCTTGTCTTCTTGATTGTCGCGGTTGTAGGCGAGGGCTTGTCCTTTCATGAGGATGAGCAAAGCCGTGAGTTGCCCCATGACCTTGCCACTCTTGCCACGAATCAGTTCCGCGACATCCGGGTTTTTCTTTTGCGGCATGATGCTTGAGCCGGTACAGAAGGCGTCCGGCAGGTCGATGAAGGCGATCGCCGCCGACATCCAATAGATCAGCTCTTCGGCCAGACGCGACAGATGCACAGCGATGAGGGAGAGAGCCGCCAGGGTCTCGAGCAGAAAATCGCGATCGGAAACGGCGTCGAGACTGTTTTCCGCGACATGATCGAAGCCGAGCTCGCGCGCTACGTCCCAGCGATCAATGGGGAAGGTGGTCCCGGCCAGGGCCGCAGCGCCGAGGGGCAAGACATTGACCCGCTTGCGGGCATCGCGCAGACGCTCGGCATCGCGGCGGAACATCTCGACATAGGCCATACAGTGGTGGCCGAAAGTGACGGGCTGGGCCACCTGTAAATGGGTGAGGCCAGGCAGGATGGTGTCGACTTCGCGCTCGGCGAGATCAACGAAGACCCCCTGTAGCGCGTGCAGGAGAGCGAGCAGGTGGTCGATGGCGCCGCGGGTGTACAGGCGCATGTCGGTAGCCACTTGGTCGTTGCGCGAGCGGCCGGTGTGCAGTTTTTTGCCCGTATCGCCAATGAGCGCAATCAGACGGCTCTCGATGTGCATGTGGATGTCTTCGAGGCTGTCGGTGTAGGTGAAATTGCCATTGACAATCTCCCGACCAATCTCCTGCAACCCGCTGCAGATCGCCTCCACCTCGGCCGCTGTCAGCACGCCCACCCGCCCCAGCATGCGCGCGTGCGCCATCGAGCCGCGAATATCCTCGGCATAGAGGCGTCGATCCACGGCAATGGACGAGGTAAAGCGCTCGACCAGAGAATCGGTACCGGCGGTAAAGCGCCCGCCCCACATCTTTTCACTCATCACAGACCTCCTCGCCAGGCGAGACTATACCCAAAGCGCTCGTAACGGACCAGATCGACGGCACTTCGGTCGCTGGCCAGCCCGCCCAACGCGGCAAGCGCCACGTGGGTTTCCTTGTCGGGTTCCGCTCGCAGTCCAATTCAACTATCGGCTATGTCCATTTCATTGGCGTTCACCCCGGCGCCAGAGGCAAGGGTTATGGTCGCCTTCTGTATCAGCAGTTCTTCGATGCCGCAGCACGGCTTGGCTGTACTGAACTCCGGGCCGTTACGTCACCAGTCAACGAGTCCTCCATTCGCTATCATAGCCGGCTTGGGTTTCAGCTCCTGCCCGGTAATGGCAATGTCAATGGCTACCCGGTATGCTTAGGCCGTGATGGTCCTGGCCATCATCACGTCCTCTTCTCCCGGCAACTCACAGAGGTCGCATGAAATGCAGGTGCCTAACCCATCATTCCACCGGACCTGTCGCGGCAAGCCGCGCCAGGCCGGGGAATTCAGACGTTGGGCATCTCTCCATCGCTCGGCACTGAACTCGCGGTACAATTTTTGTTATTTTTACGGAGGTCTTAGCCATGGCAAATCAACTCGAATTGCTCGAAGCAGAAGGCCTGAAACTAACTGCTGGTGAGCGCGCCGCTTTCGCCCAGCTACTGCTCGCCAGTCTCGACGAAGATACCGAGATTGAGGAAGCGTGGGCTGCCGAAACCGAGCGCAGAGTTGCTGACATCGAAAGTGGAGCGGTACAAGTTATTCCGATTGCTGACGCTCTGGCTCAGGTCCGTGCAGCACTGAAGTGAAGCTCGTCGTTACTCCACCGACGCTCGCCGAACTGCACGACGCGGCAGCGTTTTATACGCTGAAGGCGAATATCGAGCTTGGTGTTGGCTCCCGTCTCTTGCGCCGGTGGTACCGGTCAACTGCGCCCCGTTAGAGCCCACTTCTTGCGTCATATCCTTGAGCGAGAATTACAATGTAACTACAATTACTCCATGGGCGCACTGCACTTCGAGTGGGACGAAAAGAAGGCCGCGGCTAATCTCAAGAAGCATGGCGTGAGCTTCGAGGAGGCGAGATCAGTCTTCTACGAAGATTCAATCGGCTATTTCAAGTCTCTCTCCGAAGAGGTTGGTATCCCATATCAAAGCCTCATCAACCTGTACTTGCGCGATTGCGTTGCCTCACAGCGAAAGCTAAATCTGAACTGGAAGTAGTCATTGGCATGATCCAGGTGGGCTCTAACCTCTCGGTCAACCGTAAGCGTCCGACCACCCACCTTTCGGAGGGTGCGTCGTTCAAGCTACGATAGGGTCTGTCCAGTTCAGGAGTTCGTGGAGTTTTTTGCCGGGCCAGGTGGGGGTGAGGTGGACTCAATCTCACCTGACCTATCCCGAGCAAGTGGCATGAGAACTAGCCGCCCAATACACTGCGTGATCTACCAGAGAATAAACGCCACCACTCTCACTCTCCAGGCAAACTGCCTGAGGCACCGCCGGTATGGCTGCGGTGCGGAGGCTACCAGGACGAGCGCAGGCCCGGGATGTCTTTTCCGACAAGTGTCTCCAGACGTTGTATGTCGGGATCGAATACTGATTCGAGATAATCGCGCGTTTGGATGTCGATGGTCGGCTTCTTTCCGGATTTCAGAATCAGATTCTCCCACTATAATTTCTTTGAGATCTGCGCCTTGGTCGTTGTCATGACCACAGCTTAGAGCTCGAACAGGCGGAAAATGTTCCAGATACCATCGCGGCGCAGCGCATGCAGCAGGGTAAAGGCGACATGACCAATCCAGTAGGCCCAGACGAGATTGGAGAGCGCCTTGTGCAAGGGGATGAGGGCCTGCAGGATAGCGCCGGGCGGGGTACCGCCCTGGGGCAGAAAGAAGAAGATGGCAGTACCGGTGAGCGCCATCCAACTGACCAGTAGGAGCCCGAGACCATGCACGAGCGCAGCGAGTCCTGGTGCCGGTCCACTGGGCCGTAAGCGGCCGCGTAGCAGGGCACGCAGATCGTCCCAGATGGGTCGCCAGGGTCCCCGCAGGGGGAAGAGCTGGGCGCGGATGGCGGGGGTGGTGAAGATCCACAACCATTCCCAGAGCAGAAAGAGCGCCGTTGTCAGGCCGATCCAGGCATGAGTGCTGAAGAGCAGCTCCGTGACGCTGCCGTAGTCGGCATGCTGAAAATCCGGCGTCATCCATAAGGAGCTGAAGAGCTGCCAGGTGACACCAAAGGCGATACCGGCGTGCAGCCAGCGTGCCTCGCGTGGCCAGGGATTGTCGCGGGAATCGTCGGACATCTTTCCTCCCAGATGGATTGCGCCCAGTATATCGTGATTTTCAGGCTTCCCCATAAAGGGACGAAAAAGTATGATGATAGCAAAGAGGGGGGCGTCTGATGATCATACTCTATCTGTTGAACACCCTGTTTGTGCTGGGCATTGTGCTGGCGCTGTGGTTTCCCGCAGAAACGCGGCGGATTCTGACGCGCCTGGGCCTATGGGACTGGATACAGGGGATCGATCGCGAGGTCTTCAGTCGCTGGGTGGAGCGGGCGGGCATCTTTTTGATGATTGCCGCGCTGGCGCTCTTCGCTTCCATTGCCATGGGTGGGCATCCTTGGGACTGGATCTTGCCTGCGGGCGAGGGGCTTTTCTTTGGTGTCGCCCTTTGGCTGGCGGGCTTTTGGTCGCGACCTAAGCCTTGAAGCAAGCGGCGATCAACAAAACTCACGTCGCCGCTCCAAAATGCGCTGATATTCCTCCGGATCGCGTAGCTCGGTGAGCTGGCCGCCGCGGGGGAAATGCTTGGCCTCCAGACGCAGCAGCCAGAAGCGCAAGGCGGCGGCACGCATGTAGGGAAACCACAGGCCATGCTCGCGCCGCTCGAAAGGGCGTACGCTTTCGTATGCTTGCCAGAGAATGGCGGCAAGGTTTTTGTCGAGACTGCCATCGGGGAAGGAACACCAAGCATTGGCCACGATGGCCAGATCGTAGAGCCAAGCATCGTCGCCCGCGTAGTAGTAGTCGATGGTACCGGTGATTGCGTTGCCCTGAAAGAGGACGTTATCGGGGAAGAGATCGGCATGAATCACACCGCCCGGCAGCTTATCGCGTGGCCATTGCTTCTGCGTTTCCCGTTCATCTGCAAGCAGCTCTCTTTCGGCCGGGCTCAACTTGGGAAACAGTCGTCTGCCGGTTTCCAGGCACCAGCCGAGCCCCGCGGGGTTCGGATGCTCCTCGGGAAAGCCGCGACCAGCGAGATGCATGCGTGCGAGCAGTTGCCCGAGGGCGTTGATCTCGGCCTCGTTGGGCATGCGGCCCTCGATGGACTGCCCGGCCAGGCGTTGCACGATGGCGGCCGGTTTACCGGAGAGGGTACCGAGGATCTCGCCAGCGCGCGAATGCACTGGCGCCGGGCAAGGAATGCCATGCTGACTGAGCCACTCTGTAACGTGCAGGTAGTAAGGAATGCTCTCCCGCGGCAGACGTTCAAAAATGGTCAGAACGAAGCGTCCGGCCTGGGTATCGAGAAAAAAATTGCTGTTCTCGGTACCGGCGCAAATGCCGGTAACCTGTTCCAGGCTGCCAAGGTCATAGGCGGCCAGAAAGCTTGCCAACTCGGCATCGGGGAGTTCGGTGTAGACAGCCATGCGTTTACCAGCGGAAGAGAGTCCACTGCGGGACATCCATTTTTTCCGCATCGGAATTGGGTACACGGGTGAAGCCATGGCCGCTGCGGTTGACGAGATAGTACGGGGGGAAGGGCTTGGGCGGGATGACCTTGACCATGTAGACCTCGCCATCGGCCCTGTATTCTTCGATTCTGGAGCCCTTGGGCACATGGAGTTGGGCCTCGGGCCCACTGTTTTTGGGCGGTGCCAGGCGCGGCAGATGGTAGGGATGTTTCTCGGGGCTGCTCTCGGCCAGCGCAACGCCAGCGCAGAGAAAGGCTCCCAGACCCAGAAAGATTGCAAGAGTGCGCGGCATGACGAGGTTCCTCCCTTGTTACAGGTTGAGCAGGGCTTCGGTTTCTGCCGACGAGGGGGCAAAACCGCGTTTTTCGTAATGATCAAAGATGGTGGCAACAACGGCATCGGGATCGTCGAGTACGGTGACCAGATCCAGGTCGGCCGCGTTGATGGTGCCGTGCGCCAGCATGGTGCTTTTCCACCAGTCGATCAATCCATTCCAAAAGCCAGAGTCGAAAAGAATGATGGGCATGCGGCGGGTCTTGCCGGTCTGCACCAAGGTGATGCATTCCGCGAGTTCATCGAGGGTACCAAAGCCGCCGGGCATGACCACATAGGCGGCAGCGTACTTCATGAACATCACCTTGCGCGAATAAAAATGTTCGAAGGAGAGGGAGATATCCTGATAGGGGTTGCTGTGTTGTTCATGCGGCAGTTCGATGTTGAGGCCGATGCTGTAGCCGGTGCCGCGATAGGCGCCGCGGTTGGCCGCCTCCATGACGCCCGGACCACCGCCACTGATCACCGAAAAACCAGCGTTGGAGAGTTTCTCGGCAATGCTCAAGGTTTGCTGATACCAGCGGTGCTCCTCGGGCAGCCGCGCCGAGCCGAAGATACTGACACAGGGCTCAACAGCGGCCAGCTTTTCGTAGCCACGCACAAACTCCGCCATGATCTGAAAGATTTTCCAGGCTTCGCGGGTGAGGCGACTCTCGCCGCCGTCAAGAAGACGTTCCGTGTCCAAGGGTGCGCGCATTGCAGGCCTACCGTAGCTGCTCAAATTTTCCGTATTATGGGGGAAAGCTGCCGAAAAGTCCTGCTCATGACCGAAACTCCTCGTATCCTGGTTGACGCCTCCAGTTTTCTCTACCGCGCCTTTCATGCCCTCCCGGATCTGCGCGCCCCCGATGGCCTGCCTACCGGCGCCATCTATGGGGTGGTCAACATGCTGCGACGTTTGCAGCGCGAGTATCCGCAGGGCGAGATCGTGGTGGTTTTCGACGCCGCCGGGCCGACCTTTCGGGATGCGATCTACCCCGAATACAAGGCGCAGCGCCCACCCATGCCACAGGAACTGCGCGTGCAGATCGAGCCACTGCTGCAGTGGATAGCGGCCATGGGCCTGCCTCTGCTGCGTGAGGCGGGCGTCGAGGCCGATGACGTCATCGGCACACTTGCCTGCGCCACGCCTGCTGATCGTCCCCTCCTGATCATCAGCGGCGATAAGGATCTCGCACAGCTTATCGATGCGCGTACGCAAATCATCGATACCATGAAAAACACCATGCTCGATGCGCAGGGAGTGCGCGACAAGTTTGGCGTCCCGCCGGAACAGATGGTGGACTACCTTGCCTTGGTGGGCGACAAGGTGGACAACATTCCGGGCGTGCCGGGCGCAGGACCCAAGACGGTGGCCAAATGGCTGGGACAGTACGGTACCCTGGACAATCTTCTTGCGCATGCCGATGAAATCGGCGGCAAGGTTGGTGATGCCCTGCGCGCCAGTCGTGATTTTCTGCCGCGCAGCCGGGACTTGGCCAGGATTCGCTGTGATCTGGAGCTCCCCGCTGCCGAGCTCGTGCGGCAGCCGGTCAATACTGCGGCGCTTCTTGCCCTGGCGGAACGTCTGGGCTTCAGTAGCTGGCGCCGCGAGCTGCAGAGCGAATTGGCAGCGGCAGGGGATCTTGCAGGATTTTCCCCTCTCCCAGGGGATACCATCGACCGCAGTCGCTACCGCCTGATCGATACGGAAGACGCCCTGCAAGATCTCCTGGCGCGGATCGCGGCGGCACAGCGGGTGGCCATCGATACCGAAACCACCTCTCTCAATCCCCATGATGCCGAGCTGGTGGGGATTTCCTTTGCCTGGCAGGAAGGCAACGAGATGCAGGCAGCCTACCTGCCCCTCGGACACCGCGAGGGTCAGCAGTTGCCCCGACCAGCGGTCTTGGCCGCGCTGCGCCCCTGGTTGGAGTCCGAGCGGGCCAAGCTCGCCCAGAATGCCAAGTTCGACTGGCAGATCTTTTGGGGCCAGGGCATAGAGCCGCAGGGTCTGCTGCGCGATACCCTGCTCGAAAGTTATGTGCTGGACTCCAACGGGCCGCACGACCTGGATCATCTGGCGGAGCGCTTTCTGCAGCACCAGAACATCGCCTATGAGGACGTCGCTGGGAAAGGCAAAAAGCAACGCAGTTTCACCGAGGTCCCGATCCGCGAGGCCCTGCCCTATGCGGCGGAGGACGCCGATGTCTGTCTGCGCCTGGATGCTCTGCTGTGGCCGCGGATCGAACGGGAAGCGGGGCTGCGGCGGGTGTTTGCAGAGATCGAAATGCCCCTTGCGCTGGTATTGGCGCGCATGGAATGGGCAGGAGTGAAGATCGACCGGCAGCAGTTGGAGGCCCTCAGTAGTGAGCTGGCTGCGGCCATGCAGCAGGTCGAGCGGGAGGCGCAGGAATTGGCCGGGCAGCCCTTCAATTTGTCTTCCCCCAAGCAGATTCAGGAAATTCTCTTCGACAAGATGCAGTTGCCAAGCCAGAAGAAGACCAAGGGCGGGCAGGTCTCGACCGACGAGGATAGTCTCGCGCAACTGGCCAGCCATTCACCCCTGCCGGGCCTGATTCTCGAATATCGTAGCCTGGCCAAACTGCGGAATACCTACGCCGATGCCCTGCCACAGATGATCCATCCGCGCACCGGGCGTGTGCATACCCACTATCGCCAGGCAGTGGCGGCTACGGGACGACTTTCCTCCAGCGATCCGAATCTCCAGAACATCCCAGTGCGCACCGAGCAGGGGCGACGAATCCGTGCCGCCTTCATCGCCGAGCCGGGGCACCTGCTGCTGAGCGCCGATTATTCACAGATCGAACTTCGTCTCATGGCGCATTTTTCCCACGATGAGGGTCTGCTCGCCGCCTTTGCGGCGGGGGAAGACGTCCACCGGGCGACCGCCGCTGAGGTCTTCCAGATCCCGCTAGAGGACGTCGATGCGGAGCAACGAAGGGCCGCCAAGGCGATCAATTTTGGTCTGATCTATGGCCAGACTGCCTTTGGCCTGGCGCAGCAGTTGGGGGTCGATCAGGCCAGTGCGCGGGCGTACATGCAGCGCTATTTCGAGCGCTATCCCAGGGTCCGGGCGTACATGGAAGAAAGCCGCAAACGGGCGCGGGAGCAAGGTTTTGTCGAGACCCTGTATGGCCGCCGTCTCTATGTGCCTGAGATTCAATCGCGCAATCCGGCGCGTCGTGCGTACGCCGAGCGTGCCGCCATCAATGCCCCGTTGCAGGGCAGCGCCGCCGATCTGATCAAGTTGGCGATGATCGCCGTCGATACTTGGTTACAGGAAGACCGGTCGCGGGGGAGAATGATCCTGCAGGTACATGACGAGTTGATTCTGGAGGTCGCGGAGGAGCGTCTGCAGGAGGCCAGTCAGGCCCTACGGGCACGTATGGAAGGGGTGGCACAACTCGCCGTTCCTCTGGAGGTGAGTGTGGGCTGGGGCGCTTCCTGGGCGGAAGCGCACTCCTGATGTTTAGCGTTGATTGTTGCCTTGAAACATCTTCAGGATGGCGTCGCTGCTGAGCTCTTCACCGTTCAGCGCCATGGCGAGGACCTCGCCGCCAATGACCTGGGGGGCGATGATCATATCCGGCTGTACCCGTTGCACGCGCTTGAGATTTTTACTGTCGTTGACCGCCGCCACGGTCTTCGCAGCGCCCTGTAGTTCGTGCGTAGCAAGGATGATGAAGGCGTTTTCCGAGTCATCGGCGCGCAGGGCGAGGACCGCGGCGGCGCTTTGGACATCAGCCTGATTGAGGATGTCGGTGTCGCTGGCGTCGCCGATGATCACATCCTCGGCTTGAAAATAGGTGTCGTCGGGCTGGCGCAGCAGAATGACCCGCACGACCTGTCCGCGGTCTTTCAACTGGCGATAGCTGTTGCGTGCCAGCGGCGTGTCACCAACGATAATGTAATGATCTTTCAATGGCATGAGAGATTCCTTGGACCGCTTCGCAAAAAAATTGAACTTTACTTCAATCTTTAGATTCTAAGAGAAGTGGTTTTTCCCGGACTTCACCTCCCTGTCCGGGATGGGAGTCCTCTCCTCCCTTTGAGGACTCATTATTGTTCCCCGCCGCCGGCGGGGGACTTTTTTCCAGCCAAGCGCTCAGTCTGCTCTGTAACTCCGGGAGCCCTTCGCCCTCTTTCGCGGAGAACAGTTGTGCTGTACTCCCTGCCATTTCTCCCGCGCGCAACACCCGCTGCAGGGTCTGCCTTGCTGCCCCACGCGACAGTTTATCGGCCTTGTTGAGGAGCACATGTACGGGTCGCTGGCAATGCGCGGCAAAGCGCAGTAGATCGCAGTCGAAGGGCATCAGTGGATGGCGAATGTCCATCACCAGAATCAGTCCCATCAGACTCTGGCGGCTGCGCAAGTACTGGCTGAGCAGCTCCCCCCATTGGGCGCGCATGGCCTCCGGAACCTTGGCGTAGCCATAACCTGGCAGATCAACGAGGCGCTGCTTGGGGCTGCCCAGAGTGAAGAAGTTCAGCGCCTGGGTACGACCCGGGGTGCGGCTGACCCGAGCCAAGGTGCGTTGTTGGCAGACGCGGTTGAGGACCGAGGATTTGCCCACATTGGAGCGCCCGGCCATGGCCACTTCGGCACCGCTATCGGCGGGGAGTTGGCCTAGGCGGGTCACGCTCAGCAGGTACTCGGCCTGCTGCAGACCAACCGTGCGCGCTTTCTCCGGCCTCGGAGTTTCCTTGGTATGTTCCATGCTAGGAGCATAGCCGTGCCACGCGGCTACTGGCAATTCTTTCCTGAGGCGCTAGACTGCGGGCAGATAACAGAATTGGGAGGTGGTCTTGCAGACCGTGAGTCGTGTTCACTCTGCGCAGTCTTCGCGATTGCGTCTGCTGCTGCAATTTTTGGGCTCGATGCGCCTGGCGGTGAGCCTGCTTGTCCTGCTCGCCATCGCTTCCATCATCGGTACGATACTGAGCCAGCAACAGCCCTATGACAACTACCAGCTCCAGTTCGGTAGCTTCTGGTTTCAGGTCTATCGCGAGCTGGGGCTCTACAACGTCTACCGGACCCTGTGGTACACCGGGATCGTCGCCTTTCTGGTCCTCTCCACTGCCACCTGTGTGACGCGTAATGGCCCGCGCATGCTGCGCGACATGCGCGCCCTGCCGATCCGTCAGCGCAGCGCGGCTATCCGTGCGCAGGAATATTTTTTCTCGACTGATGCGGAGCTGTCGGCCGAAGGCATGGCCAACCGCCTTGCGGCATTGCTACGCCAGGCCGGTTTCCGCCCGCGCCTGGAGCGTGAGGGTAGTGAGTTCTATGTAGCCGCGCGCAAGGGGCGCTTTCACCGGCTGGGATATTTCCTCACCCATCTGGCCATCATCCTCATCTGCGCGGCGGCCCTCTACAATGCCGATATTCCGGTGAAATGGGCAGAGTGGACGGGCGCTCTCCAGCCTGCCAAGAACTTCGACCTGCCTCTCAGTGAAATCCCCCGTTCGGCCTGGATGCCGCTGCACAATCCCGCTTACCGCGGCATCATCACCCTGCCTGAGGGACAGACGGCGGATGCCGTCTTCGAGCTGGCCGGCGCTGGCTACCTCGTGCAGCCCCTGCCGTTTCGCATTCATCTGCGCTCCTTTCACGTCAGTTACTACTCTACAGGCATGCCCCGCGATTTCGTTTCCGATGTCGTGCTCTACAGTCCGTCGGGCAAGGTACTGAAAAGTGGCATCATTCGCGTCAATCATCCGATGTCCTATGATGGCGTGGAAATTTATCAGTCGAGCTTCAGTGACGGTGGCTCCCTCCTGCACCTGCAAAGTTATGTGTTGGGAATGCCAGCGCTGCAGCCGGGGCAGCTCACGGGACGGGTCGGGCAGACCCTGCAGGCGGGGGGCTCCGGTTATTCGGTGCAGTTGAAGAACTTCTCCCTCTACAATGTCATGCCGCGCACGGCGGTAGGCGACAAGCCCGACCCGAAAAACCCTATGGTCAACCTGGGCCCGAGTTACACCTACGTGGTACATGACCCGCAGGGCGGCGCGGCGGAATTCAAAACCTATTTCAGCCCCATCAGCCGCAATGGGCAAGGGTATTTCGTGCAGGGATATCGTCAGGCGCTCGGCGATCCTTATCACTATGTCTATCTGCCCATCGGGCCCAACGGCGGCATCTCCCTGTTTCTGAATTATCTGGCTGCCTTGCAGGTGGCGGCGCGCGGCGGTGCACAGGCATCTCCGGCGGTATTTCAGCAGATTTTTGCGATGCTTGCCGCGCGTGTCGCACCCAATATGTCTACTGCCGAGCAGGATCGTTTCGTGCAGGCGAGCCTGAATGCCTTGGCGCAGATGCGGGATTATCCCGCTCCCTTTATTCTACATCTGCAGTCCTTCGACCATCGCTGGGCGGCCGGTCTGCAGGTTACCAAGTGGCCCGGCACGGTGCCCATCTACTGGGGTTGTGTGGCCCTGGTACTGGGAATTTTCATTCTCTTTTACCTGCCGCAACGGCGGATTTGGGCGCGGGTGGTGGAGGATCGGGAAGGCGGCAGTCATTTGGAACTGGGGGCCAGCGCTGACCGGAACAAGCGGGAGTTCGCCCGCGAGTTCGCTGCCTGGGAGCGTGCCTTGCGGACGCCGCCTGGAACAGAAGATACCACTTTGAATTGTTGACCTATTTAGAGAGAGGGGCGAACACATGGCAAAGAGCATGGAATCCTGGGCAGAAGAACTGCCCGCAGAGTATCGGCACCGGACCCTGGCGGAGATCCTGCGTAAGGAAGCCGCCTGGATCCTGGGCCTGACGGCGGTGGCGGTATTCATTCTCGTCCGCTGGGGCGCGCAGTTCGACTACTGGCAATATGTGGTGTTGGCGTCCTGGTATGTCGGGCTCTTGCTGGCCGGCGTTGCCTGGCGTCCGCTGCAGTGGGCGACCGTAGCCAGTGTCTTGCCGGCATTGGGCGCGGTCTGGCTCTATGCCCACGGTCAGACGGCAGAAAACAATTTCCTCTTGCACTACGTGTTACAGGGTGTCGCTGCTGCAATGTGGATGTCGGTACTCCTCCTCCTCGCTACCGGGGCCTACCTGCTGCATTTTTTCTCGGGGCGTGAGGCGGTGGGGCGCTGGGCGACGCGCCTGACCTGGGGTGGCGTGATCTTCGGCTTCATTGGTTTGGGCGTGCGTTGGCGCGAGACCTACCTCGGACACCCGAGCTGGGGACATATCCCCGTCAGTAATCTATGGGAAGTCTTTGTGCTTTTTTGCGCGACGACTCCGTTGTTTTACCTGTATTACGAGAAAAAGGCGCAAAATCGCAGCCTGGGGGCCTTTATCATGCCCTTGGTGGCGGCGGCGGTAGGCTTTTTGTTGTGGTTGACCCTGGCGCAACACATGGATCGCGTCGAGCCCTTGATCCCCGCCTTGCAGAGTTTCTGGATGAAGCTGCATGTGCCGATGATGTTTGTCGGCTACGCCAATTTCACCATTGCCAGCTTGATTGGCGCGGCATATCTGCTGCGTGAAGGGTCTGTCCGGCGCCGCGGAATCTTGGCCGCCCGCCTGCCCGACGCCGACCTGATGGACGAGGTCATGTACCGCGCCATTGCCCTGGGCTTCCTGTTTTTTACCGTGGCTACCATCCTTGGTGCGGTCTGGGCGGCGCGGGCCTGGGGCGGCTTCTGGTCCTGGGACCCCAAGGAAACCTGGGCCCTGATCGTCTGGCTCAATTACGCAGGCTTTCTGCACGCCCGGGTGGTGAAGGGCTGGCGCGGCCGCAGCATGGCCTGGTGGTCTTTCCTCAGCCTCTGGGTGGTCAGCTTCTGCTTCCTGGGTGTCAACATGTTCCTGTCGGGCCTGCATTCCTACGGCAAGCTCTGAGCTCAGGCATCGGCTTTCTTCGTCGCCGCTTCGGTGTTGCCGAAAAAGCGATGGAAGAAGAGCAGATACAGCGCCTGTAGCCCGGCGCCGAGGTAGAAGGGCCAGCTGAGCAGGCCAGCGGCGAAGAAGAGCCCGGCGATGGCCGGGCCAATAGCGCGCGGTGCCTGGATGCTCAGGCTGTTGATGGTGGCGGCGAGACCCCGGTGGCGCTGATCGACAATGCCCAGAAACAGGGCCTGCCGGGAACCGATGCTGCCCTGATTCATGGCCGAGCGGAGGATGTAGGCGAGCATCGCCAGCCAGAAGTTCGGCGCCAGAGGGATCAACAGTAACATCAACAAACCGACCAAGCGCAGGCGCACTACTGTACCTACCATGCCAAAGCGTCGGTTCAGGCGAATGCTGAACAGTGAGCTGGCCGCCGCCACCAGAAAGGCAATGGCCATACCCGGGCCGATCAGCGCCGGGCCCGCATGAAAACGCAGGTGCATCCAGTAGGCCATCAGCGGGCCGATCAAGCCGATGCCGAGGCCATTGAGGCTGTTGATGGCGCCAAAGCTGAGCAACGGACCCCAGTGAAAGGTGGTCGGTGCCGAGGCTGCCTCCTCCGCGGCCGCTGCGGATACGGCGCGGGGTCCGGGTTCGCGGGCACGGTACAGCAGCCACAGACTAGCCAATGCGCCGAGGAGGACCAGAGCAAAGAGGCTGCGGTATCCCAGGAGTTCGGGAAGAGCGCGGGCAAACTGGCCTGGCAGAGCGGCAAGCGCTGCCCCCAGGCCCATTCCCGCTAGCCCAATGGCGGTATTGATCGGCAAAACCCGGCCCCAGATTTCCTGCGCCAGGCTACGGGAAAGCCACGCCTGTTCCGCGGGCGCAAAGGGGCCGGCGCCGCCATTGGCGCCACGTCCAAAGGCACCGAGAAGGGCGGCAATGCTGAGGATGGCGGGATTACTGCTGAGCAACGCCAGAACGGCGGCAATGATCTGGGTGCCTTCATAGCCCAATAAAAAACGTCGTGCGCCGTAGCGGTCACTGGCGGGCCCTACCAGCAGGGTAGCAAGTCCGCCCAGCAGAAGACTGGCAGAGTAGAGAGCGCCGATCGCCACCGCCGTCCAGTGCAGGGCGTGCAGATACAGGGCAAAATCGACCACCAGGGCACCCTGCCCCACACTGCGCGCCGCGCGCGCAGCCAGCAGTCGGCGCGCGCTTGCAGGTACGTTGGTGAGCAGCAAAACGCTTCAGACAGCGAGGGTGGGGCGAATTTCCCGATTTTGTGTATCGACGTGGACCACTTTAGGTAGCCAGCCCTGCGCCTCCTGGGGACTGATTTGGAGATAGCTCGCGATGATGAGCAAGTCGCCCAAGGCCACGCGCCGGGCAGCGGCACCATTCACCGAAATGCAGCCACTATCGGGCGCGGCACTGATGGCGTAGGTAGTGAAGCGCTCGCCATTGTTCACGTCGTAGATCTGAATCTGCTCGAAGGGAAGGATGCCCGCCGCCGCCAACAGATCGGCATCGATGGCGCAAGAACCCTCATAATCGAGCTCTACCGCCGTGACCCGCACCCGGTGCAGCTTGCTTTTCAGCATGGTGATCAGCATCAGCGTTCCTTGTGCTCGTTGGAATGACGGCGAGCGAGGCGGTTGACGCCCACGGCGACGAGCAAGAGCAGGACGGGCGTCCCTACCAGGATCACGATTTCTCCCCACATGCTGAGCATCTCTTTGCCCCTCCACTTAGTAAACCATGAGTATTGTAACTGCTCGTCCGAGGGCGGGGAATCGCGCCCGCGTTTTTGCTACACTGGCGCCCATCCAGATCGCAGCAAGGATTTCCGATGGCCCAATACGTCTTCACTATGAATCGTCTGAGCAAGGTAGTACCGCCCAAACGCGCCTTGCTCAAAGACATCTCTCTGTCCTTCTTCCCCGGCGCAAAAATTGGCGTGTTGGGCCTCAATGGGGCCGGAAAATCGACTCTGCTCAAGATCATGGCGGGGGTCGACAAGCAGTATGAGGGCGAAGCTACACCTATGCCCGACCTGAAGATTGGCTATCTGCCGCAGGAACCCCACGTCGATCCGGAAAAGACCGTACGCGAGGCCGTAGAAGAAGGTTTGGGCGAGATCCTCACGGCGCGTGCCGAGCTCGACGCTATTTATGCCGCCTACGCCGAGCCGGATGCCGATTTTGACCACTTGGCCAGCGAGCAGGCGCGCCTGGAGGCGATTCTGGCGGCAGGTGACGGACATCAGGCCGAGCAACAAATGGAAGTTGCCGCTGATGCCCTGCGCCTTGCCCCCTGGGACGCTAAGGTGGGTACCCTCTCCGGTGGCGAAAGACGGCGGATTGCCCTCTGTCGCCTGCTCATCAGTCGCCCCGACATGCTCCTCCTTGATGAGCCTACCAACCACCTCGATGCCGAATCGGTGGAGTGGCTGGAGCAATATCTGGCGCGCTTTCCGGGTACCGTGGTGGCGGTCACTCACGATCGCTATTTTCTCGACAACGTCGCCGAGTGGATTCTGGAGCTCGATCGTGGCCAAGGAATTCCTTGGAAGGGAAATTATTCGACCTGGCTGGAGCAGAAAGAAAAGCGCCTGGAGCAGGAGGCGCGTGCCGAGGCCTCGCGCGTCAAGGCGATGAAGCAGGAGCTGGAATGGGTACGGCAGAGTGCTCGCGGGCGGCAAAGCAAGAGCAAGGCGCGTCTGGCGCGTTTCGAAGAACTGAGCTCCTACGAGTATCAGGCGCGCAACGAAACCCAGGAAATCTTCATTCCGGTGGCCGAACGCCTGGGCAATGAGGTGATCGAGTTCGAGAATGTGGCCAAAGGCTTTGGTGATCGTCTCCTGTTCGAAAACTTGAGCTTCAAGATCCCGCCGGGCGCCATCGTTGGCATTATCGGCCCCAACGGTGCCGGCAAGTCGACCTTCTTCAAGCTCATTACCGGCCAGGAGCAGCCCGATAGCGGCACGGTAAAGATCGGCCCCACCGTCCAGCTCGCCTACGTCGATCAGTCGCGCGATGCCCTTGCCGCCAAAAACAACGTCTGGGAGGAGATCTCCGGTGGACTGGATATCCTGCAGATCGGCAAGTTCGAGATCCCCTCGCGTGCCTATTGCGGGCGTTTCAATTTCAAGGGTGCGGATCAGCAAAAGCTGGTGGGACAGCTCTCTGGCGGTGAGCGTGGCCGACTGCACCTCGCCAAGACCCTGCTGACCGGTGGGAATGTGCTGTTGCTGGACGAGCCTTCCAACGACCTCGACGTGGAAACCCTGCGTGCCCTGGAGGATGCCCTCCTCGAATTCGCCGGTACGGTGATGGTGATCTCCCACGACCGTTGGTTTCTCGATCGCATCGCCACCCACATCATCGCCTTTGAGGGCGATGCCCATGTGGAGTTTTTTACTGGCAACTACCGCGAATATGAGGAAGACAAGCGCCGTCGTCTGGGGGAAGAGGCTGCACGCCCTCACCGGCTGCGCTTCAAGCCGATCAGCCGCTAGCCTTTGCCATTATACAGACTGGTTGGTATGATTTATCCGCATTGTCTATAGGGGAGAAAGTCGTATGGATGTCATTACCGCCGTTCAAAAGCGCCGCGCTGTCAAGAGTTTTGATCCGCAGCATCAAATGTCCGCGGAGACGCGCCGTGTGCTGCTCGAAAATGCCGCCCTCGCGCCCAGTGCCTATAATATCCAACATTGGCGAGTGGTCGATGTGCAGGATCCGCAGTTGCGCCAGGCCATCCGGGAAGTGGCCTGGGGACAAGCGCAGGTCACCGACGCTTCGCTACTCCTCGTTCTCTGTGCCGATCTTGATGCGTGGCAGGAAGAGCCGCAGCGCTACTGGGCGACCTCGCCGCAACCGGTGCAGGACTTTTTGCTGCCCAAGCTCGACGAATATTACCGAGGAAAGCCACAAGTGGCGCGCGATGAGGCCATGCGCAGTCTGGGGATCTTTGGGATGACCGTGATGTTGCTGGCGCAAGATCTGGGCTACGACAGCTGCCCGATGGATGGCTTTGACTTCGATGCCGTGGCGCGTCTCATCCATCTGCCCAAGAACTATGTGATTGGGTATATGGTGGCCGTTGGCAAGGGCATGGACAATGCCTGGGAGCGCAATCGCCTGCCGAGCAGCGACTGGTTGATCAAAGATCATTTCTGAGGGAAAACGCTCCATTATCTGGATTTGTGGGGCACTTTGCGGCAGACTCTGGACCATGTACCGAACGACCCCAGACGCAAGGTTGCCCGAGTGCCCCACATACTGACCCTACACGGACCCAACCTCAACCTTCTCGGCCGACGCGAGCCGCAGCACTACGGTCAAAGCACGCTGGCGCAGATCGATGCTGCCCTGCAGGCGCAGGCCCAAGTCTGGGGCTGGAGACTACGCTGTCTACAAAGTAACGCCGAGCATGAATTGGTCGATGCGGTGCAGGCCGCGGCAAAACAGGGGGTCGATTACATCATCATCAACCCCGCAGCCTTTACCCATACCAGTGTCGCCTTACGCGACGCCCTGAGTGCCGTCGCCATCCCCTTCATCGAAGTACACCTCTCCAATATTCATGCGCGGGAGCCCTTCCGCCGTCATTCCTATTTCTCCGATCTAGCCCAGGGAAGCATCGTCGGCCTCGGGCCGGATGGCTATACCCTGGCCCTTGAGGCGATTCGCCGTCGTCTGTCCGCCTGAACGACATCAAAAGGAAAGCATATGGACATACAATTCATTCGCCGCCTGGCCGACCTTCTCGAAAAGAGCTCCATCGATGAAATCGAGGTGGTCGAGGGAGAGAGCAAAGTACGCC
Organism: Acidithiobacillus sp. TH-A67; assembly: GCF_057473545.1. Lineage (NCBI taxonomy): Bacteria > Pseudomonadati > Pseudomonadota > Acidithiobacillia > Acidithiobacillales > Acidithiobacillaceae > Acidithiobacillus > Acidithiobacillus sp. TH-A67. The sequence continues at coordinate 4,564 of NZ_JBYCKU010000031.1, read as the reverse complement.
TCTCCCGGCATCGGGAGGCCCCCGTCGCCGCCGTGTCCTACGCTGCGCCCCCTGCCGCGCCCAGCGCTGGCCCCGCGACCATGCCGGTGCCAGAGACCCCACCCAGTGCGGTGAAGGCGGAGCCGCCGCAGCCGGAAGGATACATGATCAAGTCGCCCATGGTCGGGACCTTTTATCGCGCCCCGTCACCAGAGGCCAAGCCTTTCGTCGACGAGGGCAGCGTGGTGAAGGCCGGCCAGACCCTCTGCATCATCGAGGCGATGAAGCTCTTGAACGAGATCGAGGCTGATGTGAGTGGCAAGATCCTCAAGATCCTCGTCGCCAATGGGCAGCCGGTGGAATACGGCGAACCCCTCTTCATCATTGCGCCCGAGTCCTGAAATGTTCGGCAAGATCCTGATTGCCAACCGTGGTGAAATTGCCCTGCGGGTGCAACGTGCCTGCCGCGAGATGGGAATTCGCACGGTGGCGGTGCATTCGGAGCCCGATCGTGATCTGATGCACGTCAAGCTGGCCGATGAGTCGGTCTGTATCGGCCCGGCGGCGTCGGACAAAAGTTACCTCAATATTCCGGCGGTGATTGCCGCGGCGGAGGTGACCGATGCCGAGGCGATCCATCCCGGCTTTGGTTTCCTCTCCGAGAATGCCGATTTTGCCGAGCGTGTCGAACGCAGTGGCTTTGCTTTTATTGGCCCGCGTCCCGAAAGCATTCGCATGATGGGTGACAAGATTGCCGCCAAGGCTGCCATGCGCAAGGCGGGCGTTCCCTGTGTGCCGGGTTCCGATGGCCCCCTGCCGGAGGATCCCGCCGAGATTCATCGACTGGCTCGAGAGATTGGCTACCCAGTGATTCTCAAAGCGGCCGGTGGTGGCGGTGGGCGGGGTATGCGCGTGGTGCATACCGAGGCGCACTTGCTGAATGCCGTCAGCCTGACCACTGCCGAGGCAGCGCGGGCCTTTGGCAACCCCGCCCTGTACATGGAGAAGTTCCTCGAAACGCCGCGCCACATCGAGTTTCAGGTGCTTTGTGACGGCCATGGCAACTGTGTTCACCTGGGCGAGCGCGATTGTTCGGTGCAACGCCGCCATCAAAAGGTCATCGAAGAGGCCCCAGCACCGGGAATCAGCGCCGAGCAGCGGCAAACGATGGGCGCTAGGGTCGCGCAGGCGTGTCAGGATATTGGCTATCGCGGCGTAGGGACCATCGAATTCCTCTATGATGCGGTCGCGCAGACCTTCTTCTTCATCGAGATGAACACCCGCATACAGGTCGAACATCCGGTGACGGAACTCATTACCGGCATCGACATCGTCAAGGCGCAGATTCGTGTCGCCACCGGAGAAAGGCTCTGGCTCAGCCAGGACGACGTGCAACTACGTGGGCATGCCATCGAGTGCCGCCTCAATGCCGAAGACCCCGAGCGCTTTGTTCCGTCTCCGGGGCAGATCACTGCCTGGCATCCTCCCGGAGGACCCGGGATTCGAGTCGATAGCCATATCTATGCCGGCTACCGAGTGCCGCCGTATTACGATTCGATGATCGGCAAGCTGATTGCCTTTGGTATCGACCGGGACGAGGCCTTGGCGAGAATGCGCAGTGCCCTGCGCGAGATCAACATCGAAGGTATCCACAGCAATATCGCTTTGCATCGGCGGATTGTTGACGATGCCCAGTTTGCTGCCGGCGGAGTGCATATCCACTATCTAGAGGCATTGCTCGACCTATGAGTCTTGCATGGTGGCAGCTCCATCTGCGCGTACCGGGGCAGGATTTGGCAGAAGTCGAGGAGCAGCTGCTGGCGGCGGGTGCCGAGGCAGTGAGCTGGCTGGAGGACGACGCGGCGGCCCCCGTCTTTGTCGATGGCGAAACCTGGCCGATCAATCAGGGCGAGGCACTCTTCGCCGGTACCCAGGAGGGGCGCGAGGCCATCGCTGGACTGCTGGCGCAGCCAAACTGGCAGCGGTATCAGCCACGCGTCGAGGCGCTAGCCGAACAGGACTGGGTGGCACAAACCCAAGCAGCGTTTCCTGCCCAGGCATTCGGACGACTCTGGGTGGCGCCCCATTGGGCAGAGGTTCCCGCCGATGCCCTGCTGTTGCGCCTGGACCCCGGACGCGCCTTTGGCACCGGCTCGCACGCGACGACGGCACTGTGTCTGGAGTTTCTGAGCGAGACCATTGCGGGTGGCGAGATGGTACTCGACTATGGTTGTGGGTCGGGAATTCTGGCCATTGGCGCTCTGTTGTTGGGTGCGGAATCTGCGCTGGGGGTAGATACCGATCCGGTTGCCCTGGAGGTGGCGCGCGAAAATGCCATGGAAAATGGTGTGGCCGAGCGACTGTCGCTGTGCTTGCCGAAGGAGGAGAAAGCGCGGCAATATGCGCTTGTCGTTGCCAATATCCTTGCCGCGCCGCTCATCGAGCTCGCCTCCCTTCTGGCGCAGCGAGTGTTGCCTGGAGGGCGCATCGCGCTTTCCGGGCTGCTCCATGCGCAGGAGGACTCGGTGCGGGCAGCCTACGCCCCGTATTTTTCCTTTGCACCAGCCAAGCGGCGCGAGGATTGGTCACTGCTGATTGGAACACGTTTGCCAGGAGGGCAAGATGGAAGTCCAGTGCCCGCGTTGTGAATCGACTTTTGCGGTAGAGCCTCTTTCGCTGCGACAGCATCAGGGATTGCTGCAGTGCAGCGTCTGTGGTGAGGTATTTCGCGTGCCGATCGCCGCACCTGCGGTGACCAAGTCTTTGGAAGCCGAATCTGCCCGTCGCGGCGGTATCGGTAGTTGGTTTTTGCTGGCGATCATTGTCTTTCTGCTTTTGGTATTGGTCGTGCAGATTCTCTGGTGGACCCGCAGTTATGCCTATCTGGCGGCGTCTCCCGCCATCCGCAACGTCATCGTGCAGGCGGCAAATGGCCTGGGGGTCGGAGTCCCCTGGCCAGGGCCCAACCGGGAAATCCATATCGTCCAGAGCACAGTAACGCCCTTGCCCAATCACCTGGCGTTGATTCGTGGACAGCTGGAAAATACCTCAAGGATGGTACAGGCGTATCCGCAACTTCAGGTGGTGCTCAGCAATGCTTACGGCTCGACAATTCGTACCCTGACCTTCGCCCCCAGCACGTACCTCCCGGGAGATGTACTGCCCCGTGATGGATTTTCCCCCGGGCAGAAGGTGCCCTTCACCCTGCAGGGACCCCAACTCGAAGCGGCGCCTGGCTATCAGGTCACGATACTGAGTCTGCCGTGACGGATGTTTCAGCCCCCGGCAAGGAGGAGATGCCCAGCCTGCGCGACTGCGTTTTGCACCAGGTGGGGCGCTATTTTGCCGATTTGGGATCAGAAGCGCCGCAAAACCTGCACCAAAAAGTCATGGAAGAGGTCGAGCGCGCCCTCCTGGAGAAAGTGTTGCAACAACATGCCGGGCAGCGCGGCATCGCCGCGCAGTGTCTGGGAATCAACCGCAATACCTTGAGCAAAAAGATTCAGTACTACGGGCTGGAGATCTGAATCACCGGTTTTATCCAGTGTGTGCCAGGCTCCTGAGGCGGCGTTCCGTTGGCAAACTTTTGGTAATAATCCATCACCTTGGGCACGTAGTTTTGCGTCTCCTGGAAGGGAGGGATGTGGTAGCCCGCCTGGATCACCGCCTGACTGCCGGCGTTGTACGCTGCCAGAACCAGCCGTAGATCGCCGCCAAATTTGCGCATCAGATCGGCCAGATAGGCGGCGCCGCCGCGGATATTTTCCGCGGCATCAAAGGGGTTTTGCACCCCAAAACGACTCGCCGTGGCCGGCATCAATTGCATCAAACCCATCGCCCCCTTGCTGGAGACCGCGCCGGGGTTGAATCCGGACTCGACGCGAATCACCGCATTGAGCAGCGCGGCGCTCAGTCCGTATTGTTTCGCTGCCGCCTTGACGAAGGGTTGCAATTCGCTGCGGGCAATGGGGTTGACGTTTTGCCGGGCGATATGCGTCGCCATCTTTGGCGTGCGCATGACCAAGCGGTATTGTTCCTTGTGTTGGGGCAGATTGGTGAGATGGACGACGCCATCGCTTCCCGTGTAAGCGTAAATATCCGCTTGCGCCGAAGTACTCAGCAGCGCAAGCCAGACGATCGCCAGTATCCGCCGTCGGGTCATTTGATGACTCGCAAACCCGGTCGTTGTGCCACCGGCTTGTCGCTTTTCTGTGCCGGTTCCGGCGCGGAAGGGGGCGTGGCTGGCTCGGGAAATCCCATCCCTTCTTGGGTTTCGGCGGCGTAAATGGCCACCACTGCGGCCATCGGCACAGCAATGCGACGGGCAACGCCACCAAAGCGCGCCTGAAACCGAATCCAGGAATCGGCCATCTGCAGGCCCACCACCGCCGCAGGGGAGATATCGAGAACGATGCGGCCGTCACGATCATAACCCGCGGGCACCTCGACGCCTGGATAATCGACCTTCACGACGATGAAAGGGGAGAAGCCCTGTTCCACACACCAGGCATGAATGGCCTCCAGTAAAAAGGGCTTGGCGGATTCTGGTAGCAACTGCATCCCTCGGTTCACGATTGGCTCCCTG